>NZ_JAXLWP010000031.1:0-90532 GCF_046328425.1 Kouleothrix sp. | reverse complement strand
AGCGGGATGATGTGGACATTCCGAGGCCCTAAGAGCGCTAGCGTTCGTGCAGCAGCTCGTCGCGTACGAATACTTGCCCACCGCGCACCTCGACGGGCATGCGCGCCATGTTCTGCGGCTGCTCGCCGCCCTTCAGCCCGTCGAGGTAGCGGCCATCGGCGCTGTAGCGTGCGCCCTGGCAGTTGACATCCTGGTACACACCAGCGGGCTCGTCCCAGTACAGAAAGCAGCCCGACAGCGTATCGACGCCCAGCAGCGCCACCCAGCTACCGTCGGGCGCCTGCCGCACGAACAGCGTATCTTCGCTGAGCGTTACATCGCGGCGCGTGATCAGGCTGCTGACATTCGTCTTCGGCACGCTGAAGCGGTGCGTCTTGCCGTCGGCGTAGTCGGACAGCTGGCCCGCCGGCAGCAGCTTTGACGGCGGCGTGACCATGCGGAGGCTCGCCCAGGCGCAGAAGCCCAGCATGATCACTGCGGCAATCGCGAATATAAACAGCGCGCGGCGCTGCTTGCGCTCGGCCAGCGCAATCTCAATTGATCGTTCTCGCAGCATAATCGTCGTATCTCGTCAGGTTTCTGTTAGAGCCTGTTTGAAAAGGGCGTGAGCGAGGGGCTTTGCCCCTCGCACTTCCCTTCTGGCGGGTGGCGACCACGAATGTGGCCGCCACCCACCAGAAAAAGTGGAAACTTGGAGGGACTTCGTCCCTCCAAACCATCCTTTTCAAACAGCTTCTTAGACTCTACGCGCGACGGCCAGCATCAGATCGCTGGAGCTGATGTAGGGCTCGAGATCATACGAGCCATACACAGCCTCAAGCGCGAAGCCGGCGCGCGCCAGCAGGTGCTCGAGCTCGAAGCGGTACAGCCAGCGCATGGTGAATGGCAGCGTGCTGCGCGTCACCCGGCCTTGCGCGTCAAGCTCGTCGTAGAAAAACGTCACGTAGTTCATCTGGCCGGCCAGGTCGGTCTGCTGCGCCACAAACTTCTGCACGCGCGTGCCGTCGCCGAGCGTGAACACCTTGTCGAGCACCAGCGCGCCGTGGTGCTCGGCGAGCGCGCGCGGGTCGGGGTTGAACAGATCGAGCGCCAGCAGCCCACCGGGCCGCAGCGCGGCGTGGATCGTGCCGAGCGCGGCCAGCTGCTCGGCCGTGCCGGGCAGGTGCATAAACGAGTTGATCGCAACGATTGCCAGGCCAAACGGCCCCTGCGGCGCGCGCGCGCAGATATCGCCCTCGATGAGCTCGACGCGATCGAGCAGCCCAGCGGCCTGCAGCCGCACACGCGCGCGCGCCAGCATTGCGCCCGAGATATCGATACCGACCACGCGCAGCCCGGCGTGGGCCAGGGGCGCCAGCAGCCGGCCGCTGCCGCACATCACCTCGAGCACGCGGCCGCCGCTGCGGCGCGCCAGCTCGCGGTAGAAATCGAGATCGTCGTCGATCGCGCCATAGTCGGCGTCGTAGAAGCGCGCGAATGCGTCGAACTGGCTCATAGCACTCCCAGCAGCAGCGCGGCGCCGGCGATCAGCAGCAGGCCAAGCACGCCAAACAGCAGCACGCGCGGGCTGATGATCGGGTCGAAGCGCGGCGTGCTGAGTGATGGCGTAGCCGCGCCCGGCGGCGCGGCAGCCGGGCCGGTGCTGATCGGCGCGGGGCTGGCTGGCGGCGGCACGCCCGGTGCGGGCGGCATGCTGGTTGGCAGGCGCGTATCGCTGCGGCGCTGGCCTCCCCTGCCGACCGAGCGCACCGCCGACACCACAATGCTCAACAGCACAAGCCCGGCGATCAGCCACGGCAGCAGATTGCTCGGCAGCGACACCGAGCTGCCAAGCGTCTGCCGCAGCAGGTTCACGATCGGGCCGCCGGCGACCACCAGCAAAAAGATCAGGCCGCTGATCGCCGAGCCCCAGTTGATCCCTTTTTTCTTCTCGTCGCGCATGGCATGCTCCTTCCGACGCCGCACATTCTAGCATATATCGCGGTCGCAGCGCCGGGGCGGCAGCGACACAGGCTCACGCGCCGCCGCGCCACTGGTGGGCGCCGCCGTCGTCGTGGTGCACCAGCAGCAGCAGGCCCGCGCGCAGGCTAACGCGGCCGGGCGGATCGAGCAGCACATTGCTAATGCCGCGCGCCCGCTCGAAGCCAAGCGTCGCATCGTCGAGCGGGTACTGCAGGCCTTGGGTCGTAATGCCGTGGGCCGGGCCGGCCAGCGGGATGAGCGACACAGTATCGCCGCGCTGGCCATCGATCGCCGCTGTATCGCGCACAAGCAGGAGCGTCTGGCCATCGGCCAGCAGCCGCACCCGCCGGCCGGCAAGCTCGGGCAGCGCCAGCAGCGCCACGTTCGCCAGCGTGTGATCCCAGCGCCCGCCCAGCGCGCCGATCACGTCGATCGCGCTCGCGCCGGCCGCGGCGGCATACAGCAGCGCAAGCTCCAGATCGGTCTCGTCTTTGTCGCGGCGGAAGCGGCGCAGCTCGGCGCCGCGCGCTGCCAGCTCGCGCAGCGCCGCATCGTCGAGCGAGTCCATGTCGCCAATCACAATATCGGGAGCGCGGCCCAGCCGCAGCAGCGGCAGCGCGCCGCCATCGGCCGCCACCAGCCGGTCGGCGGCGCGCACCTGTTCCACGAATGGCGTGGCGTCCAGGTCGGGCGCGTTGGCGGCGATCACCATATACATGCAGATTCCTAGCCTTGTTAGCACAGATACGCCGCTATTATACCAAGCCGGGCGCACATCCGCCGCATCTACAATACGTATTAGGCATCAGAGTGGCAAATGTGAGTTGCGCATCTCGCTACATATGGTATGATAATAGACCGCGCGTGGCCCCGTATCTCCGCCACGCGCTCAGGCGGTCTCTTAACACATCCGAAGACAACAACCGATTAGCAGCACGCGCCAGGTCGCGCGTACTGTGCCGAGCGCCTCGTGCTGCGGTACACCACGGAGTGGATGGGTATGTCGAAGATCCTTGTGGTGGAAGATGATCCGATGAACCGCGATATGCTGATCCGTCGGCTGCTCTGGGAGGGCTACGAGGTCATCACCGCGGTGAATGGTGAGCAGGCGATTACCATGGCCTGCGACCAGCTGCCCGATCTGATTCTGATGGACGTAGGCATCCCGGTGATCAACGGTTGGCAGGCCACGCGCACGCTCAAGGCGCACGCCAGCGCAGGCTCGATTCCAATCATTATTCTCACGGCCTACGCGATGTACGAAGAGCGAGTTGCCTCGCTCGACGCCGGCTGCGACGACTACGAGACCAAGCCGATCAACTTTACCCAGCTGCTGGTGAAGATGCAGCGCTACCTGAGGCCGGCAGTCGCCTCATAGCCGCGCGTTGACGCCCGCACCCCATATCCCTTCCCACTCTTCCGTTTCGGCCGGCCGCCACAGCTCGGCAACGTCGTGGGCCGAAACCAGTAAATCAAACGTAGTTGGAATAAAGCAGACCCGCCGCAGCCGCCGGCTGGGCACCGGCACCGCCAGCCGCTCGAGCGGGCCAAGCGCGAAGCAGTAGTAGCGCTGGCTCGCGCGTGGGTGCGCCGGCTCGTCGGGCAGCAGCGCAGCGCGCTCGCGAATGCTCACCGCGCGCACGGCGGCGTAGTAGCGCACTGCCCAGCGCTCGTCGCCGAATACTGCCGTCTGGTAGAAGGCCAGGTACTCGGCCTGCATGGCGCGCGGCGCACGCGCCAGCGGGATGCGGTACCAGCCCTCGTCGCGCGCCGCCGCCAGGTCGCGCTGGCGCGTCAGCACCACGACCAGCACGCGCGCGCCGGCCACCGCGTCGTCCATCAGGCCACCTCCTTGGCAAGCTCGGGGGCCAGGCGGCGCAGGTCGTCGCGCAGGCGCAGCAGCGCCAGGTCGGCCGCCTTGGCCTCGAGCATGATGTCGAACTCGGGCAGGCCGCGCGCGGCGCGCAGCAGCCCGATCAGCTCGAATGGGTTGGCGAAATCGGCGTGCTGCCCGAGCTGCGGCGCCAGTACCCGCTGCTGCGCGCCACGCCGCGCCGGCAGCACGTGCGCCTCGGTGCGCTGCGAGCTGAAGTGCAGCTTGGGCCGCACGCCGCGCGGCCAGCTCGCCAGCGCCAGCGCCAGCGCCGCGCCCAGCGGGATGCCGGCCGGGTCGTTGATCTGGTGGTGCAGGCTGTCGAGCACGATCGGCGCACCGGTGATCTGGTGCAGCCGCAGCAGGTCGGCCAGGCTAAAGCAGTCTTCGTCGTGCTCAAGTACGATCCGCCGCCGCGCTGGCTCGGGCAGGCGCTCGTAGCGCGCCGCGAAGCGCTCGAGCGCGGCCTGCCGGTCGCCGTGCGCGCCGCCCACATGCAGCACCAGCACCGCCTCGCCGCCGCAGCCGAGCGCGTCGAGCAGCCGCGCCCGCAGGCCGATCGCCGCGGCGGCGCGCGCGGCAAGCGCGCCGTCGGGGGCCGCCAGCTGCACGTGCAGCGGCATGTGCATGCTCAGCCGGATGCCGTGCGCCCGCGCCAGCGCCCCCGTCTCGGCGAGCATGTCGGCGCACGCGCCAACCTGGCGCAGCGCGTCGTCGCCCGTGTCATCGCCGGGCACCAGGTCGTCGGCCAGGCGGTAGCAGCCGATCTGCTGGCTGGCCAGGTACAGCAGCACCTCGCGCACGAGCAGCAGGCTGACGCTCAGGTGCGGCGCGTGCTCGGCCCGCCGGCCATCGCGCGCCCGCAGCCCGCCCTGGCCCATGATTTTTACTGCAACGCCGAGTCGGATCATGTTTTTACACGAAAGCGGTACCGTTTACGAGTATACCACGCTTTGCGATTGCTGGCAAACCCGGCGCGGCTCGCAGCGCGCGAATCACCATGCGCCGGCATTCGCGGCCCGTGCCAGCGCCAGCTGATTGCGGCGCAGCGCTGGCCTTGCGCGCCGGCCACATCGGCGTATAATAGCGCGATCAGACTCAAAGGAGCATGTATGGCTGAGATCACCCCACCCGTGCGGGTGCGCTTCGCGCCCAGCCCGACCGGGTTTCTGCACATCGGCGGCGTGCGCACCGCCCTGTTCAACTGGCTGTTCGCGCGCCACTATGGCGGCCAGTTCCTGCTGCGGGTCGAGGATACCGACGAGAAGCGCTTTGTGCCCGGCGCCGCCGACGATATGATGGCCTCGCTGCGCTGGGTCGGCATCGACTGGGACGAAGGCCCCGACATCGGCGGCCCGCACGCACCGTATGTGCAATCCGAGCGCAAGGAGCTCGGGATTTACCAGCGCTACGCCGACGAGCTGGTGGCCGGCGGGCACGCCTACAAGTGCTTTGTGACGCCCGAGCAGGAAGAGCGCCTGCGCGCCGAGTGGGCCGCGCGCGGCGAGCGCCCCGAGCGCTTCCGCTTCCGCGGCCCCGAGCGCGATTGGTCGCCCGCGCAGGTTGCCGCAGCCGAGGCCCAGGGCCTGCCGTTCACCATCCGGCTCAAGGTGCCGCTCGACGGCAGCACCGGCTTCACCGATCTGGTGCGCGGCGGCGAGGGCATCAGCGTCAACAACGCCGATCTGTACGACCTGGTGCTGCTGAAAACCACCGGCATGCCGACGTACCACCTGGCGCACTTGGTCGACGACCACCTCATGGGCATTACCCACGTGATCCGCGGCGAGGAGTGGGTTCCCAGCGCGCCCTACCACGTGATGCTCTACCGTGCCTTCGGCTGGCAGATGCCGGTCTTCGCGCACGTGCCGAATATTTTGCGCCAGGATGGGCGCGGCAAGCTCTCGAAGCGCAAAGACGACGTCGCGACCAACCGCTTCTGGGAGCGCGGCTACCTGCCCGAGGCGATGTTCAACTACCTGGCGCTCCAGGGCTGGAGCTACGACGATCACACCGAGATCATGAGCCGCGACGAGATTGTGGCGCGCTTTTCGATCGATCGGGTGCAGGCCTCGCCGGCGCGCTGGAACCCCGACAAGCTCAAGGATATGAACGGGCTCTACATCCGCAAGCTCAGCAGCGCCGAGGTGGCCGCGCGCGTGGCGCCGTTCCTGAGCCAGGCCGGCCTGATCGCCAGCCCGCCCAGCGACGCTGAGCGCGCGTATGCCGAGCGGCTCGTGCCGCTGATCCACGAGCGGCTCGAGGAGCTGAGCGAGGCGTCCGATCTGCTCGAGTTCTTCTTCCACGACCTGCCACCGGCCGAGCCTGCTTTGCTGGTGCAGAAGAAGATGGATCCGGCCGGCACCGCAGCGGCGCTGGCCGCAGCCTACGCCGAGCTAGGCGAGCTTGAGGATTGGAGCGAGGCGGCGCTCGAGACAACCCTGCGCGCGCTGGTCGAGCAGCTTGGGCTGAAAGCCGGGCAGCTGTTCGGCACGCTGCGCGTGGCCGTCACTGGCCGTACGGTTGCGCCGCCGCTGTTCGAGACGCTGGCTGCGCTGGGTCGCGAGCGAGCGCTGGCGCGCATCGCCGCCGCGCGCGACGCGCTGGCCTGATTTCGGCCGCCGATACGCACTACAGGCTCGAAGCTTCGAGGCTTCACAGCACGCCTCCGGCTTCGAGCCTGTATGTCTGCGCGGTAGCCGATCCATTAGCCACCGGCGTACGTACTCTTTACGGCGGCGTGGCGCGATCCGTGCTATACAGCGCTTGTTGTGCCGCTCGCCGCTGGCGCCCAGGCCCGGCGAGGCCAGGTAAAACCACTGGCTGCGCCGGCCATGTTCGCTAAACGACACACGCGGTTGCCTCCAGACTAGAAGGAGCGGTAGCCATGCCCGTTATTCGCTCGGTAGCCACCGCGCTGCCGCCCTACGCGCTGCAGCAGGATGAGATTCGCGACCTGGCGCGCCAGCACTTTGCCCCGGCTTTCCCCGAGATCGACCGCTACATGTCGGTGTTTCGCCATGCCCAGATCGATACGCGCTACTTCGCGGCGCCGCTCGAGTGGTTCATCACGCCGCGCAGCTTCAAAGAGTGCAACGACCTGTTCGTCGAGGCCGCCACCGCGCTGGGCGAGCAGGCGGCGCGGCGCTGCCTGGCGGCGGCCGGGCTCGAGCCCGGCGATGTCGATCACCTGCTGTGGATCTCGACCACCGGCATGGCCGCGCCGAGCCCCGACGCAATGCTGATCAATCGGCTGGGCATGGGCCGCCATACCCGCCGCACTCCCATCTGGGGCCTGGGCTGCGCCGGCGGCGTGGCCGGGCTGGCGCGCGCCTACGAGTACGCCAGCGCGTTCCCCAGCCAGCGCGTGCTGCTGCTCTCGGTGGAGCTGTGCAGCGTCACATTCCAGTGGAACGACCGCTCGAAGCGCAACCTGATCGCGTCGTCGCTGTTCGCCGATGGCGCGGCAGCGGTGCTGGTGGAGGGCGACGAACTGCATACTCGCCAGGCTGATCAGCCGCTAAAAAGGCCGGAAGATCGCGCAAGCGCGGTCGCTTTACCCTCGCGCCCGCCCATCTCGATCCTCGGCACGCAGAGCACGCTCTGGCCCGACACCACCGAGATCATGGGATGGGATATGGTTGACACTGGCATGCAGGTGGTGTTCTCATCGCGCATCCCGTATATTGTGCAGACGCTGATGCGCGAGAATGTGGCCGAGTTTCTGGCCGGGCACGGGCTGACGATCGACGATATCGACCACTGGATCCTGCATCCCGGCGGCGCCAAGGTGATCGGCGCGTACGAAGGCGCGCTGGCGATCGACCGCGAGCGGCTTGGGCATACGCGCGAGGTGCTGCGCGCCTACGGCAATATGTCGTCGGCGACGGTGTTCTTCGTGCTCGAGGCGTTTCTGGGCGCCGGCACGCCCGCGCCGGGCGAGTATGGGGTGCTGGCGGTGCTGGGGCCGGGGTTCAGCTGCGAGCTGGCGCTGGTGCGCGGCCAGGCCGCCTAGTAGAACCGGTCGTTGAAATCCGAGCGCTGGTCGGCCAGGGCCATATCGAGCTGCGAGCGCGTGATGAAGCCCATATCGTAGGCCACCTGCCCGAACTGCAGCCGCGAGCCGTCGCGCTGCAGCCGCGACTGGCGCTCGGCCACGGCTATCACCTGCTCGCGGCTGAGGATGCCGCGCCGGATGAAGTACTCGCCCAGCCGCGGTACGCCGTTGTTGCCTGCCGGCGCCTGGCCGACCTCCTGCTCGATCACGTCTTCCAGATCGACCATGTACGTGACGCTGCCGAGCGTCAGCGCGTCGCCGGGGTTGAGCCGGCTTTGGCCGCTGATCGGCATGCCGTTCAGCGCCAGGCCCTGGCTGTTGCTGGCCAGCGGCACGACAAACCAGCGCTCGAGCACCTGCCGCAGCTCGATATGGCGCGGGTTCAGTAGCCGATCGTGCAGCACCAGATCATTCGATGCCGCGGTGCCGATCGAGCTGACCCGCGCAGTAACCACGTGGCGCTTCCCCGCCTGCGTGCCGGTGATCGCGCGTAGCACCAGTGCTTTCGCCATGCCACCCTCCCGTTGCCACAAAATCAGTGGAGACTAAAACAGCGGATCAGCCAGATGGCGATCCGCATCGGGCTGGCGTGGCCCTCCACCGATCTTGTGGTCTTACGGTGATATACCGCTATAAATGCAGCGCAATTCTATATCGGAGGTGCTGAATTTGTCAATAGTGATGAATAAAGTCTTATCACCATCTTCGGCAGATCAGGAAGCCGAATCTCGCAAGCGCGTAACTCCTATCTCGATTGCGATGGCCTGCCCGGCTTCGCCGGGCAGGCCATCGCAATCGAGAAACCTCTCATAAAGGCGGGCCGGGCTACTTGGCGGCGCTGCTGATCGGCACGATCCAGGTGGCCTCGCCGAATGGCAGCTGCTTGAGCTTGACGCGCAGCACCTTGGCGTTTAGGTTCGCCGGCCGGGCCACCACTGCGGTGCCGCGCGCCTTGCTGCGTGGCGCAACGCTGATCTGCGGCGGCTGCGATTTGTCGTCGGCAATCTGGTAGTCGTTCAGCAGCGAGTCGCTCACCGCGATGTTCTCGACGGTAAGCGGCAGCGCGACGCTCTCGTCGTCCAGGTTGTTGCGCACGCTCCACGTCAGCTTGATCGCCTCCTGGCAGAAGTTGACCTCTTCGAGCGTCACGACCACCTCGGGCTGCAGCGAGGGCGCGTTGCCGCCCACGCCAACGTTTTCCCAGCTGCCGGGCTGCCCGCCGCGCCGCCGCCCAACCGACTGAAATTCATTCCAGACGCAGCTTTCTTGCGATACGACGCCGCCGAAGCCTAGGCCGCCGGCGGCCTGGCTGGTGCTGACAATCCCGCTAGCGGTTTGGTCGGCCAGCACCGGCGCGCGCCGCGTCGCCAGCGCGATCAGCGCCGCCGCCAGCACCAGCGCCAGGGCGCTCATCAACACCGCCGCCCGGCCCGTCCAGGTATGCAGCGCGCGCCGCCCGCGCGACCAGAGTGTTGGCGGCGCCGGCGAGGCGGCCACGGCAGGCTCGGGCGGCGCCGCAGCCGCCGGCGCAGCGGCCTGCTCGGCGAAAGGCGAGTCAATCGCGTCCCAGCGCGGCAGAACGCCGGCCAGCAGCGAGTTGACCTCGTTCCAGCGCGTGCAGTGCAGCAGCTCGGGGATGGCCAGCATCTCCTCTTCGCTCAGGTCGATCTCCGAGGAGCGCTCGGTCACGAGGTATGCCGGCAGCTCGTCGAGGCCTTTGAGCTCGACTTTCCAATCGGTCTCGACCTGCGAGCCTTCCTGGATCGTCGGGGCGATCACCACCAGCCGCTTGCAGGTGCGGAAATCGACCGAGGTGGCCTTTTGCGGCGAGAGGAACTGGGTGCGGTGCTCGTTCAGAAAGTTGATCAGGCTATAGTAGTACGAGATAACCTGATTGTAGGGGTTTTTACGGCCAGGGTTCAGGCGCTTCCGCTCGCCGTTGGCGCTCTCGACAAACCACGGGCCGTTGACATCGCCGAAAATCTTGCCGTCGCACTGCTTCAGCTCGACAATAAAAATCGCGTCTTGCTTGATCAGCACCAGGTCGATATTCCGCCCGCCCACGCTGAAGTTGGCCAGGATCAGATACAGCCCGTCGAGCCGATCGAGCCCATTCGCCAGCGCGACAATCGCCCGGCGCTCGTTTGGATGTTCAGGCTTCTCGCCGATCCACACCTGCACTGCCACTGCGGTTCCCCCTTCCGCAGCTCAACAACCTTGGATGAGCCGTTCAGAACTCGTTGGATGCGCATACACTCTCTGTCGCGTGAGCGGGCTGGCCCCGGCGCGCCGCCAGGGCCGCCGTGTATCGTCCTATTATCGCGCTTTGGCGTGCGGTTTGCAATGGCAAAATTCGTGAAAGTTTCGTCAGGTTTTGGCCTGCCTACGGCGCAGTTTCCTCTTCCAGCGCCAGCGTGCGCCGCAGCTCGATCACCTGGTCGCGCAGTGCCGCGGCTTTCTCGAACTCGAGATCTTTGGCGGCCTGCTTCATCTGCTTCTCGAGCTCTTTGATCAGCTTGACCAGCTCATCCTTCGGGATGGGCAGCTCGCCCGCCGCGCCGCCGCGCCCGGCCTGGTATGCCTCGCGCTCCTCGGCGACCTTGCGCACGCGCTCGGTCAGGTCTTTCACGGCCTTGCTGATGCCCACCGGCGTGATGTGGTGCTCGCGGTTGTAGGCCTCCTGAATGGCGCGGCGGCGATCGGTCTCGTCGATCGCAATACGCATCGAGTTGGTGGTCGTGTCGGCGTACATGATCACGCGGCCCTCGACATGGCGCGCCGCCCGGCCGATGATCTGGATCAGCGACGAGCCCGAGCGCAGATAGCCCTCTTTGTCGGCGTCGAGGATCGCCACCAGCGACACCTCGGGCAGGTCGAGCCCTTCGCGCAGCAGGTTAATGCCGACCACCACGTCGTACACGCCAAGCCGCAGGTCGCGCAGGATCTCGACGCGCTCGAGCGTCTCGATGTCGGCGTGGAGGTACTGCGTGCGCACGCCCATCTCTTTGAGGTAGTCGGTCAGGTCTTCGGCCATGCGCTTGGTCAGCGTCGTCACCAGCACGCGCTGGCTCTTGTCGACGCGGCGCTTGATCTCGCCGATCAGGTTGTCGATCTGGCCTTTGGTCGGCCGCACTTCGATGACCGGGTCGACCAGGCCGGTCGGGCGGATGATCTGCTCGACCACCTGCTCGGAGTGCTCCATCTCGTACGGGCCGGGCGTGGCCGAGACGTAGATTGCCTGGTGGACGTGCTGCTCGAACTCGTCGAACTTGAGCGGCCGGTTGTCCAGCGCCGACGGCAGCCGGAAGCCATAGTCGACCAGCGTCTCTTTGCGCGATCGATCGCCGTTGTACATGCCGCGGATCTGCGGCAGGCTGATGTGCGACTCGTCGACGAACAGCACAAAGTCGTCGGGGAAGTAGTCAAGCAGCGTCCACGGCGTCTGCCCCGGCAGGCGGCGGTCCATGTGCCGCGAGTAGTTTTCGATGCCCGAGCAGTAGCCCACCTCGCCAAGCATCTCGAGGTCGTAGAGCGTGCGCTGCTTCAGCCGCTGAGCCTCGAGCTGCTTGCCGCCGGCCTCGAGCGTGGCCACGCGCTCGGTCAGCTCCTGCGAGATGTCGGCCACCGCCAGCTGCAGCTTCTCGCCGGTGGTGATAAAATGCTTGGCCGGGTAGACATCGACGGCAGTGCGCGTCAGGATCACCTCGCCGGTGAGCGGGTCGAACTCGGTGATCCGCTCGATCTCGTCGCCCCAGAACTCGACGCGCTCGGCAACCTCGGCATTGGCCGGGAAAATATCGAGCGTGTCGCCGCGCACGCGAAACGTGCCACGGTGGAAGTCGATGTCGTTGCGCTCGAACTGCAGGTCGATCAGCTGGCGCAGCAGCTTATCGCGGTTGCGCACCTCGCCGACGCGGATCGGAATCGCCACCTGGCCGTAGTCGGTGGGCGAGCCGAGGCCGTAGATCGCCGAGACCGACGCCACAATCAGCACGTCGCTGCGCGTCAGCAGGGCCTGCGTGGCGGCGTGGCGCAGCCGGTCGATCTCCTCGTTGATCTGGGCTTCTTTCTCGATATACAGATCTTTGCTGGGAACATACGCCTCGGGCGTATAGACATCGTAGTACGAAATAAACAGCTCAACCGCCGACTCGGGCAGCAGATCGCGGAACTCGGAGTAGAGCTGCGACACCAGCGTTTTGTTATGCGCCATCACCAGCGCCGGCCGCTCAAGCTGCTCGAATACCTGGGCCATGACAAAGGTTTTGCCGGTGCCGGTAGCGCCCAGCAACGTCTGATGCCGGTAACCTTTTTTGATGCCCGCCACAAGCTCGGCGATCGCGCGCGGCTGGTCGCCGGTAGGGCGATATGGCGCGTTCACACGAAACGACATACACCACCTGACTACATTTTGCGAGGATTGTATTATACACTGTGGGCGGCTGTTCTGGCATCGGACTTTGGGTTGAAGAGCTGAACATTTGTGTTAGGTAAGGCTTCGCCTTGTTGCCGCCAGCTTTCGCGGGTGGGGCCTGGGGGCGGCTTTGCCGCCCCCAGCGAGATGCTGTTTCGGGCTGTGGCAGGGCGGCGGCTGTGCCACAGCCCGAAAAACGCATACCTTTGGAGGGTGTGCGGCTCTCCAAACCTCTCGTTGGATGCTCGCCAACCGGCAGAGCCATAAAAGTGTGATTTGTTTCTCTGTAGTAAAGAAGTCTTTTCCACCCCGGCCAGGTGCTCGGCTATGATTCAGGGCGGACCCTTGGCAACGCAACGCGAAGGTAGGGCACATATGCCAGCTGAACATACAAAACGCATCGGCATTCTCACCAGCGGCGGCGACGCGGCGGGCATGAATGCCGCAGTGCGCGCCACCGCGCGTACCGCACTAGCACGCGGCATGCAGGTCTACGCAATCTACGAGGGCTACCAGGGCATGGTCGATGGCGGCGACCGCATCCACAAGCTTAGTTGGGATTCGGTCGGTGGCATTCTGCACCGTGGCGGCACGGTGATCGGCACCGCGCGCTGCCCGGCCTTCCGCAGCCGCGAAGGCCGGCTGCAGGCCGCGCGCAACCTGCTCGAGCACGAGATCGACAGCCTGGTGGTGATCGGCGGCGACGGCAGCCTCACCGGCGCGAACCTGTTTCGCCAGGAGTGGCCCGGCCTGTTGGCCGAGCTGGTGGCCAGCGGCGCGATCAGCCAGGAGCTGGCCGACCGCCGCGCGCACCTGGCGATCGTCGGCCTCGTCGGCTCGATCGACAACGATATGGCCGGCACCGACATGACCATCGGTGCCGATACCGCGCTGCACCGCATTACCGAGGCCGTCGACGCGATCAGCAGCACCGCGGCGAGCCACCAGCGCACCTTTGTCGTCGAGGTCATGGGCCGCCACTGCGGCTACCTGGCGCTGATGGGCGCGCTCGCCACCGGCGCCGACTGGGTGCTCATCCCCGAGAACCCGCCGAATGTCGATAACTGGGAGGCCACAATGTGCGATGTGCTGCGCGCCGGGCGCGAAAATGGCCGGCGCGACAGCATTGTGATCGTGGCCGAGGGCGCGCAGGATCGCACCGGCAAGCCAATCTCTAGCGATTATGTCAAACAGGTGCTCGAAGAGCGGCTCGGCGAAGACACGCGTGTGACGATCCTGGGGCACGTGCAGCGCGGCGGCGCACCCAGCGCCTTCGACCGCACCATGAGCACGCTGCTGGGCCACGCCGCCGTCGACGAGATTGCCGCAGCCACGCCCGACAGCGAGGCCATGCTGATCGGCATGCGCAACAACCGCATCACCCGCGCCTCGCTGATGCGCTGCGTCGAGCAGACGCGCAGCGTGGCCGAGGCGATCGGCGCGCACGAGTACGAGCGCGCCATGGAGCTGCGCGGCGGCAGCTTCCGCGATTCGTACCGCACCTTCCGCACGCTGGTGCAGACGCGCCCGCACCAGCCCGACCCGAAGCACAAGCCGCTGCGGCTGGGCGTGCTGATCTCGGGTGGCCCGGCCGCCGGTATGAACACGGCAGTGCGCGCGGCAGTGCGGCTGGGTATCGACAAAGGCCACGCCATGCTGGGCATTCGCAATGGCTTCCAGGGCCTGATCGACGGCGACATCGACGAGATGGACTGGATGAGCGTCAGCGGCTGGGCTTCTATGGGCGGCGCCGAGCTAGGCACTAGCCGCAAGCAGCCCTCGGGCCGCGATTTCTACGCGATCGCCCGCGCGATCGAGCAGCACCAGATCGACGGCCTGCTGATGCTCGGCGGCCTGAGCGGCTACCAGACGATCTACCACCTGTATGCCGAGCGCGAAAACTTTCCGGCGTTCAACATCCCGATGATCTGCCTGCCGGCGACGATCAACAACAACCTGCCCGGCACCGAGCTGAGCATCGGCGCCGACACCGCGCTGAACAATATCATCGAGGTAGTCGACAAGATCAAGCAGTCGGCGGTGGCGGCGCGGCGCTGCTTTGTGGTAGAGGTGATGGGCCGCGACTGCGGCTACCTGGCGCTGATGAGCGGCATGGCTACCGGCGCCGAGCGCGTGTACCTGAACGAAGAGGGCGTGACGCTGCGCGACCTCGAGGCCGACCTGCAGCATCTGATCGACGGCTTTCGCGGCGGCAAGCGGCTGGGCCTGATGATTCGCAACGAGCATGCCAGCCAGATCTACACCACCGGCTTCATGGCGGCGCTGTTTGAAGAAGAAGGCCGCGACCTGTTCGAGGTGCGGCAGGCAATCCTCGGGCATCTGCAGCAGGGCGGCGACCCATCGCCGTTCGACCGGATCCAGGCCACGCGGCTGGCGGCGCGCTGCGTCGAGTTTCTCCTCGACGAGGCGCGCAAGCCTGCCCCCGAGAGCGTGTTCATCGGGCTCACCGAGGGCCAGGTGCGGCTCTTCAGCATGGCCGACTTCCCGCGTATGGTCGACGAGGCGCACCAGCGCCCGAAAACGCAGTGGTGGCTCGATCTGCGGCCGATCGCGCAGCTGCTGGCGCAGCCGGGGCCGGAGATGGCCGAGTAACCCACGTGTATACCAAACCCGGCTGATCCTTTGCTTTATGCTGGGGTTCGGGGGCGGCAATGCCGCCCCCTGCGAACTTTTGAGGTGCCTGACCGGCTTTGCCGGTCAGGGCACTCCAAAAAAAGAAACTCATGAAGCTGTATGCAGGCCGGCCCTACGCCAGCGTGATCTCCTTGGCCAGGTACACATCCTGGATAGCGTGCAGCAGCGCCGCGCCCTCGGCCATCGGCCGCTGGAAGGCTTTGCGGCCCGAGATCAGGCCCGCGCCGCCGCCGCGCTTATTGATCACCGCCGTGCGCACCGCCTCGGCCAGGTCGCCCGCACCGCTCGATGCGCCACCTGAATTGATCAGGCTGACGCGGCCCATGTAGCAGTTGGCCACCTGGTAGCGCACCAGGTCGATCGGGTGCTCGCTGGTCAGGTCGGTATAGACTTTCTTGTTCGTCTTGCCGTAGGGGTTCTCTTTGCTGTTCAGCGCATTGTAGCCGCCGTTGTTCTCGGGCAGCTTCTGCTTGATCACATCGGCCTCGATCGTCACGCCCAGGTGGTTGGCCTGGCCAGTCAGGTCGGCCGAGACGTGGTAGTCGACGCCGCCGATTTTGAACGCGCTATTACGCAGGTAGCACCACAGCACGGTGGCCATGCCCAGCTCGTGAGCCATGGTGAACGCCTGCGCCACCTCGACGATCTGGCGGCCCGACTCGGCCGAGCCGAAGTAGATCGTCGCGCCAACCGCAGCCGCACCCATGTCGCGCGCCTGCTTCAGCGTGCCGAACATGATCTGGTCGAACTTGTTCGGGTAGGTCAGGAACTCGTTGTGGTTGATCTTGACCAGGAACGGGATCTTGTGGGCGTATTTGCGCGCGACAGCCCCAAGCACACCATATGTCGAGGCCACGGCGTTGCAGCCACCCTCGAGCGCGAGCTTCACGATATTTTCGGGGTCGAAGTACAGCGGGTTGGGCGCGAACGACGCGCCAGCCGAGTGCTCGATGCCCTGGTCGACCGGCAGGATCGACATGTAGCCGGTGTTCGCGAGCCGCCCGGTGCCAAACAGCGCCTGCAGGTTGCGCAGCACCGGGATCGGGCGATCCGACTGGGCCCAAACCTGGTCGACAAAATCAGCGCTCGGGGCGTGCAGCTGGTCTTTGGCAATTGTCTTCGACTGGTGTTCGAGCAGCGATGTCGCCTCCGAGCCCAGCAAGTCGACGATACGATCGATCATATGTTTCTCCTTTTGCCTGCTTTGGAAATAACAATGGTGGGAGTTTGGGGGCCGCAGGCCCCCGAAATTTCCTCTTAGTGGGGCGTCTATGATAGCAAAGCTACCATAGATGCCCCGCCAGGGAAGTTCGGAGGCGCAAAGCCCCTCCGGCTCCCCATTTCCGATAAAGTCTAATACAGGAACATGGGCTTGCCAAGCACGTGGCGCACCTTGGGGCGGTAGGCCTCGGTGTCGTACAGCTCGTTCACGTCCACGCGCTTCAACCCCTGCGTGCACGTGTCCACCGGCACCGTCGTGTACTGCCCGTTCTGCAGCGCCACCATCCGCCCGCTGTGCCCCTGCAGCAGCTGATCCACCGCCAGGTTCGCGTAGCTGATCGCCACCATCCGGTCCAGCGAGTCCGGCGCCCCGGCGCGCATCAGGTAGGCGATCTGCTGGTGCACAATGTCGATGCCCGTCAGCTGCTTGAGCGCCTCGCCGGCGATCTGCCCGATCCCGCCCAGCTTCTTGTGCCCGTACGCGTCTTCTTGCCCGTACTCGACCACCTGCCCGCCGAGCATCGACGCGCCCTCCGAGATCACCACCATTGCGTAGTTGCTCGGGTTATCGCGCTTGTCGATGACAACCTGGCGCGCCAGGCGCTCGATGTCAAACGGCACCTCAGAGATCAGCGTGCGGTCGACATCGGCCAGGTACGCCGAGATCAGCGCCGTCTCGCCCGAGTTGCGGCCGAACAGCTCGATCACCGCGATGCGCTCGTGCGAGCCGGTGGGGGTGCGCAGCGAGTTGATGAACTCGACCGAGCGCGTGACGGCGGTGGAGAAGCCGATGCAGTAGTCGGTGCCGAACACGTCGTTGTCCATGGTCTTGGGGATGGCCACGACGCGCACGCCCTCTTTGTGCATACGCGCCGCGAACGAGAGCGTATCGTCGCCGCCGATCGGGATGAGCGCGTCGATGCCGAGGTGCTCGAGCACGCGCAGCGCGTGCGATGTGCAGTCGGCCAGCTTTTTATCGCCGGTAAATGGGAATTTCCCTTCGAGAAACCCCGGCATTGAGGAAGCTTTGACTTTGGCAGGGTTGGTACGGGAGGTATGCAGGTGGGTGCCGCCGTAGCGATCGATGGTGCGGACGGAGGCGGGAGTGAGCGGCTGAATCCATTCATCGGCGCTGGTGGGGTCGTCGGGGTTGAAGTTGAGCAGACCGCCCCAGCCACGGCGAATGCCGACTACGTCCCAGCCGGCGTCGCCGGCGCGGTTGACCACCGCCTTGATGCACGGGTTCAGGCCCGGTACATCGCCGCCGCCGGTCAAGATCCCAATTCGCATAGATCACCTCATAGATCAACACATATTGTGCACAAGGGCATGCCACCGCGCGCCGCGACCGGCTGCGGTGGCCGCGCTGTGATATATTCGGCGTTGGGTGGTTCAGTTGCGCGCAGAGGGGCTGAGCTCAAGTTGGCGCTCAAGCCAGGCCAGGCGATGATGCAGCTCGTACAGATTGCGGTCGGTTGTCTCGAGCAGCAGCTCAAGGCGGCCGGCATCGCCCTCGGGGTAGCGCTCGCGATACTCCGCGATCAGCTGCTCGAATTCGGCGCGTGCGCTCGGCCAGGCCGAGAGCCATGCCACCAGGTTGGGCAACGAGCCGACAATCTGCTCAATCGGCATACGCTGTTCTTGCTGGGTCATCATAGCCCCTCCGTATTCTTAAGGCGACCGAGCGGCGCTGCGATCGGCCGTAGACACAGCAACAGCTGCCAGAACACCAGCAGCTGCTTCATGCGTGGCGCTAGTGCCTTCTTTGCCACCTTTGCGACTTCCCAAAAGAATTAATTTGTATTTTACGGTAGGGTTCGTGGGGCTAAAGTGCAGCGTAGACACTTCTTAGTTAAGGAGCCGCAATTGTACCGCACGGCTAGCCGGCATACGAGTGCGGCACTCACGGCGGCTTTACGGTAGAATGATTGGCGCGAGCGCTGGAGTAGAGTGCGAGGATCGGCGATGCGACGCTGGATGCTGTTCTTGCTGGTGCCGCTGCTTGTGCTGGCGATCGCCGGCGCGGCCGGCTTTTGGTTCGTGGCGCGGCCGGCGGTGGAGCCGTTTGTGGTGCCGGGCGCCAGTGGCGTGCAGGTACGCGAGGTTGGCATCGGCACGCGCCTGATCAGCTACGACGCGCCTGGCGGCCAGTACGATTGGTACTTCACGATCGCCAGCCAGCTCGAGCACAGCGGCTGGATCCCGCCGGACATGTGGGGCCCTGCCGCGCAGATCAACACCTACACGCACGTCTCGGCGATCTGGGGCGGCTATGGCGGGTACCTATGGGAACAGGTCGAGCTGCACGGCGAGCCACGCCAGGCGCGGATCACCGTGCGGCGCTGGTTCAGGTTCCCGTGGCGGCAGTACCTCAGCTACTTGCGCTAAGCGGCTCGGAAAGGTTCAATACATCCCGCTTGCTGGGGGGCGCGGGGCGGCTTTGCCGCCCCGCAGGATGCTTTTTCGCGCTCTGGGAGAGCGCGAAAAGCGGTTTTTCGCGCTTCGCACGAAGCACCGGGCGCTAGGCCTTGCGCATGCTCAGGCCGATCCGGCCGCGCGCCGCGTCGACCGCCAGCACGCGCACGTCGACGACATCGCCCACCTGCACGACGTCAAGCGGGCTCTTGACAAAGCGGCCGGCCATCTCGGATACGTGCACCAGGCCATCCTGCTTGACGCCGATATCGACAAACGCGCCGAAATCGACCACATTGCGCACAGTGCCTTTGAGCCACATGCCGGGCTGCAGATCCTCGATCTTCAGCACGTCGGCGCGCAGCAGCGGCGGCGGCGCGTCGTCGCGCGGGTCGCGGCCGGGGCGCGCCATGGCGTCGAGCATGTCGTTTAGGGTGGGCTCACCGACGCCAAGATCGGCGGCCAGCAGCGCCAGCTCGGCGCCGGGGAACTGCTGGCGCACGCGCGCGGCAATCGCCGGCAGGCGCGGCTCGCCCTCGCCGTAGCGCGCAATCAGCACGCGGGCCGCCGCGTAGCTCTCGGGGTGCACAGCGGTATTGTCGAGCGGGTCGGGGGCCTCGGGGATGCGCAGAAAGCCAGCCGCCTGCTCGAACGCTTTGGGGCCGAGGCCCTTGACTTTCAGCAGCTGCTTGCGGGCGCCGAACGGGCCGTTGGCATCGCGGTGGGCCACGATCGACTTGGCGGTTTTGCTGTTCAGGCCGGCCACGTAGCCCAGCAGCGCCGCCGAGGCGGTGTTGAGATCGACGCCCACATAGTTGACGCAGCTCTCGACCACGGCGCCAAGCTGGGCGCCCAGGCGCTTCTGGTCGACATCGTGCTGGTATAGGCCTACGCCAAGCGCCTTGGGGTCGATCTTCACCAGCTCGGCCAGCGGATCCTGCAGGCGCCGGGCGATCGACACATTGCCGCGTTGGGTCGCATCCAGCTCGGGAAACTCGTCGCGCGCGGCCTCGGAGGCCGAGTACACCGACGCGCCGGCCTCGCTCACCATAACATATCTGAGCAACGAAGAACCAACGACGAAAGACGAACGTTTGTTGTCGCCAGGCTCATGGTTTTGGGATGTTTCCGAGCTGCTTTCGTCCTTGGTCTTTCGTGCTTGGTCAGCCTGCTTGATCACCTCGGCAACCAGCGCCTCGGTTTCGCGGCTGGCGGTGCCGTTGCCGATTGCGATGATCTGCACGCCCCAGCGCCGAACTGTCTTCAGCAGCGTGTCTTTGGCCTTGTCGGGCTGGTGCAGGTACACCACGCCGCCCTCGAGGTACTTGCCGGTAGCGTCGACGACGGCGATCTTGCAGCCGGTGCGAAATCCAGGGTCGACGCCCATTACCACGCGTCCGCGCAGCGGCGGCTGCAGCAGCAGGCCGCGCAGGTTGGCGGCGAACACCGCCAGCGCGTGCTCCTCGGCGCGCTCGGTCAGCTCGGCGCGCAGGTCGCGCTCGATCGCCGGGGCCAGCAGGCGCTTGTAGCCGTCGGCAACGGCCGCGCGAACCTCGCCGGCCAGCCAGCCGCCGCCGTGGGCGTAGCGCTTCTGTAACGTCGCGACAAACGCGTCGTGGTTGGCGTCGACATCGGCCTTCAGCGCACCCTCGTGCTCGCCGCGGTTGATCGCCAGGATGCGGTGCGGCGGCAGCTTCGCCAGGCTTTCGCCGAACTCGTAGTACAGGCGGTACTTGCCCTCGGCGTCGGCGGCCTCGTCTTTCCGCACAACGCGCAGCACGCCGGTGCGGCGGGTGGCCTCGCGCACGGCCTGGCGCACCGCCGCCGTCTCGGCCACCGTCTCGGCCACAATATCGCGCGCGCCGGCGTAGGCGGCCTCGACATCGGCCACGCCCTTTTCCGGATCGACAAACGCCGCCGCGAGGGCGTCGCGGTCGCGCCCGCTCGCGTCCTGGGCAAGCAGCGCCTCGGCCAGCGCGGCGAGGCCCAGCTCGCGAGCCACCTGGGCGCGGGTACGGCGCTTGGGCCGGAACGGCAGGTACATATCTTCGATCGATTGAAGCGTCTGGGCCTCGGCGAGCTGCGCGTCGAGCTCGGGCGTCAGGTGGGCGCCCTGCTCGAGCAGCGCGCGCACCTCGGCGCGGCGGGCCTCGAGGTTGCGCAGGTATTCGAGCCGGTCGGCCAGCTTGCGCAGCTGGTCTTCGTCGAGGCCGCCGGTTATTTCCTTGCGGTAGCGCGTGATGAACGGGATGGTGTTGCCTTCGTCGAGCAGCGCCACGGTGCGCTCGACCTGGCCCAGGCCAAGGCTCAGCTCCTGAGCGAGGCGAGTCAAGATTTCATTATGTAGAGTCATGTTCATTTTCTACGGTCAAAACAAACGACGGGCACAAACGGCTATGGCGCGCGCTGGCCGAGCGTCACGCCGCTATTGCGCTGCACCTTGCTGCCCGGGCGCGGCGCCGAGCTGACGATCGTGCCAGGGCCGAAGCGATTGCACAGGTCGCCGAGCTTGTCGCAGCCCTGAACATCGACAAACGACACGAACAGGCCGGCCGCCTCGATCTTGGCGCGGGCGTCGGCCTCGCTCAGGCCAGTGATCTCGGGCACCACCACCTTGTCGCCAATGCTGACGTAGATCGTTACGGTCTGGCCGCGCGGCAGCTTCACGTTCACCGGGTCCTGGCGCGTCACAAAGCCCTCGCTAAGGTCGCTGGTTTCTTGCTGCTCTTGCACCTGAAAGCCGGCGGCGCTGAGCAGGCTGCGCGCGTCGGAGGCGCGGGTGCGCTGCACATCGGGCACATCGACCAGCTCGGGGCCAAGGCTGAGCGTCAGCGTTACCACAGTGGCAGGCGACTGGTTCACCGGCACGTTGGGCGGCGGGAACTGCTCGAGCACCAGGCCGGCGGTAATCACATCGCTGGCGCGCGGCTCGGCCACAAACGCGCTCAGGCCCTGGGCCTGCAGCGCCGCGCGGGCCTCGGCCTCGGTTTTTCCCACCAGGTCGGGCACGGGCACCAGCGGCACGGTGGCAGTGCCTGGCAGCGGAGCCTCGGTGGCGGCGCCGGCCGGCGGGCGGCTGATCGTGCTGCTGGCGAAGTTAAACAGCCCATCGAACGCGCCGACCGCGAACAGGTACACCAGGCCGAGCACGCCGCCGAGCAGCAGCAGGCCAAGAATGAACCCGCCAACGCCCATGCCGCGATTATCGGGGCGCGGCTGCAGCACGGCCGGGCGCGGCGGCAGCACCGCGCGCGGCTGGGTGGGCCTGGTTGGTGCGCGGCTGCGGCGCCGGGCGCGGCGGGCCAGGCGCCACCGGCCGCACCACGGTGGCCTGGTCGCCGGCAGTGCGGTAGGACTCAAGCAGGTTGGCGAACTCGCGCGCCGAGTGCGGGCGGCGCGACGGATCTTTGTTCAGCGCGCGCAGCACAATCGCCTCGAGCTGCGGCGGGATGCGCGAGTTGTACATGCGCGGCGGCGGCGGCTCGGCGCTGACGTGCTGCATCGCCACGGCGATCGAGCTATCGCCGGTGAAGGGCAGCCGCCCGGTCAGCATCTCGTAGAGCGTCACGCCGAGCGAGTAGATATCGGATTGCGGGGTGGCCGGCTGGCCGCGCGCCTGCTCGGGCGAGATATAGTCGGCGGTGCCGAACGTCACGCCCGTCTCGGTCATAGCCGTCGACATGGTGCTCTTGGCGATGCCGAAGTCGGTGATTTTCACCTGGCCGGCCTCGCCGATGATGATATTCTGTGGCTTGATATCGCGGTGGATCATGCCCAGCCGATGCGCCGCGTCGAGGCCGCGCGCCACCGCCTCGGCGATCGACACCGCGCGCTCGACCGGCAGCGGCGCCTCGCGCACGATCAGCGCTTTCAGGTCGCTGCCGGGCACATATTCCATCACGATGTAGTGCATGTCGCCGTCCTGGCCGACATCGTACACATCGACGATGTTGGGGTGGCGCAGGTTCGCCACCGCCTGAGCCTCGTGGTGGAAGCGCTGGAGAAAGCCGGTGTCGGAGGCATAATGGCTGTGCAGCACCTTGACCGCCACCGCGCGGCTGAGCCGTAGATCGCGGCCGCGGTAGACGCGCGCCATGCCGCCCTCGCCGATCTTCTGCTCGAGCTCGTAGCGGTTGTTGAGGATTTTTTGTTGCATCGTATCGCCGTATAAAAACTGCACCACCGAGGCTCGGGAGGATGCGCGCATCGGGTGCGGCGCATCCTCCCGAGCGCTTCGTTGATGCTCGATTATTACGCTAGGCTGCTGCTAGGCAAACACGTGCCGCACCTGCTCACAGGCCGGCGACAGCTCCGAGATGCCCAGGTGGTATTCGAGCACCGCCAGGTTCACCACATCTTCGCGGTTATAGTCGAGCAGCGTCCGCAACGCCAGGCGGTCGCCGCCGGCCTCGTAGCGCTGCCACAGCCGCGGCGCGTCCCAGCCGGTGATGCCGGCGGTGGCGCCATCCGATCCCAAGCATCTGCTCGACTTTCTTCCAGACGCAGCGCGCGCTTTGCGCCGGCACGTGCAGCAGGTCGCAGTGCTCGAACTCGCGCTTTAGGTCGGCGTACAGGCAGCGGCGGATCACCGGCAGATCAAACGAGCTGCCGTTGAAGTCACCAGCGTGCGCACACCGCCAAGCGCCTCGTACAGCGCCAGGTCGCGCACGCCGCCGCCGACCAGCTGGATGGTACCGATGTCGGGCCGGTAGATGCCGATCACGCTGATCGTATTGCTGAAGGTTGTCTCGATATCGAGATAGGCGCGCATGCTTATTGCCCATTTCAGGCCGCGCTATGCGGCTGGCCGTTAACTGGCCCCGCGCGCGGGCCGTGTCATTATGGCATAGCAATGCAGCATGGTCAAGCCGTGCGGCATGAAACGTGGTATAATCGGCAGCTCACACCGCTCGCCGACAGCAAGGTTGATGTATGCCGTTACGTGTAGTGCTCGATACCGACCCAGGCATTGACGACTCGCTGGCAATCTTGCTGGCGCTGGCCTCGCCCGAGATCGACTTGGCCGGCGTGTGCGTCACCGGCGGCAACTGCCCGCTCGAAGATGGCGTGCGCAACGCGCTGAATGTGCTGGCGGTGGCCGGCCGCCCCGATATGCCGGTGCACGCCGGGATCGGCCACCCGCTGATCCGCCCGCCCTTCACCGCGCCCGAGACGCACGGCGACACCGGGCTGGGCTACGCGCGCCTGCCGGCCTCGCCCGCCGCGCCAGCCAGCGAGCACGCCGTCGACACGATCATCCGCGAGATCATGGCTCGCCCCGGCGAGGTGACGCTGGTGGCAGTGGCGCCATTAACCAACGTGGCGGTGGCGCTGCGCAAAGAGCCGCGGATCGTGCAGAACGTGCGCGAGGTGATCATCATGGGCGCGGCGCTGCGCGCCGATGGCAATACCACGTCGCTGGCCGAGTTCAACTTTTATGTCGACCCGCACGCCGCGCATATTGTGCTCGAAAGCGGCATGCCGATCACGCTGCTGCCGTGGGATATCACCAAAGACGTGCTGCTGACGCAGGCCGACGTCGACCGGCTGCTGGCGCTGCCGTCGCCGGTGACGCGCTTTATCGCCGACGCCACGCGCTTCTATATCGAGTTCCACGAGGCATGCTTCGGCTTCTCGGGCTGCTCGATCAACGACCCGGTCGCGCTGGCGCTGGCGTTCATGCCCGGCCTCGCGCGCACCCAGGCCATGCACGTCGCCGTCGAGTATAGCAGCGAGCTGACCGCCGGCAAAAGCGTGATCTCGTACGTGGGCGACCACCAGCGCGAGCCCGACGCGCACGACCAGCTGGGCTTCGACGTGGCGCGCTGGCCGATGCAGTGGGGACGCCAGGTGCGCAGCAAGCCAAACGTGCGCGCGGTGGTCGAGTTCGACAGCGCCGGCTTCATCGAGCTGTTCGTCGAGCGCATGGAGCACCTGGCCGCAGGCCGGCCCGCCAGCGATCGGCGGCACTGACGCGCAGAGATGGAGCCACCCATGACGCTTGTGATCGCCCACCGCGGCGCGTCGGCCTATGCCCCCGAGAACACCATGACGGCATTCGAGCTGGCAGTGCGCCAGGGCGCCGATATGCTCGAGCTGGATGTACTGCGCAGCGCCGACGGCGCGCTGGTGGTGTTTCACGACGACACGACCGAGCGCTGGGATGGGCGCAGGCGCCTGGCGGCCGGCTGCACCCTGGCCGAGCTGCGGCAGCTCGACATCGGCGGCGAGCGCGTGGCCACGCTGGCCGAGGTGTGCGCCTTCGCGCATGAGCACGGTGTGCGCCTGAATGTCGAGCTGAAAGGCGCCGGCTTCGGCGCCGACGTAGCGCGCATGCTGCGTGCCGAGCGCGTCGAAGAGCTGGTGCTGATCTCGTCGTTCAACGAGACGGCGCTGCACGAGATCGCCGCCGCGAGCCCGGCGCTGCCCCGCGCCTACCTCATGGGCGACGACACGTGGCGGCCGGATGTGCGCCTGCGCGAGGCGTGGCCATTCGCTGCGCTGCGCCGGGTCGGCGCGGTTGCCTGGCACCCCGCTGCCGAGCTGCCGCTGCTGCAGCAGCTCATCCCGCTAGTGCGGCGCGCCGGCTACCAGGTGAATGTCTGGACAGTGGACGAGCCTGCGACGATGCGCGCGCTGCTCGGGCTGCGCGTCGATGGCATCATCAGCAACCGGCCCGATGTGCTGCGCGAGCAGCTTGGCGGCTAGCAGGCTGCGGCGCTGAATCAAATCGGCTATCGATGATCGCGCCGTCCATTGCAAGAGTGGCACGCAGCCGCAGCCCAACGAGTGCCACAGCGACCGAGCTGGCGCCGCCGATTGTGAGCACAGCTGCAGCGGTCGCGTCGTTCATGAGCGCGCCGGCCAGCAGCACACCAAGCGGCCCGAATACCCACGAGACCGCGTTATCGACTGCCGACACGCGGCCGAACACTGCGTCGGGCACAGACAGCTGAAGCGCGCGCGTCCAAGCCAGGCTGCCTGCAGTAAGTGTCCCGCCGTAGATAGCGGCTCCCGCTGCGCACATCCACCAAGCGTCGGCCAGGCCGAAGCCCAGCATAGCCAGGCCACCCACAATGGCGCTACCATAAAACATCAGGTTGAGCCGCTGGGCGGGCAGCTCGAACTGCCCCAGCACCACAGCCACCACCAACGACCCGCCGGCCACAAGTGCAAGCATCACCCCTAAATCGTACGGCTGCGCGCCAGGTCGCGCGGCGACAAGCAGCGGCAGGCCGATGATCATAATAGCGTTTTGCAGTATATTCAACAGCATACAAGCGACAATGCCCACGCGCAGCCAGGGAGTGTCGCGTACCACGCGCAGGCCGGCAGCAGCCTCGTGCAGCAAGCTTTCCGAAGTTTCGCCGGCAGGTGCGCGCACTAGTCGGCGCTCGCCGGCGATAAGGCCAGCGGCCAAAGCACAGCCAGCGGCCACGAAGAACGTAGCGGCGTTGAGCAAGAAGATCAGCGCTGGCCCCCAGGCCGCAATTGCCAGCCCACCGATTGTCATCCCGGCAATATCACTAGTGTCGTAGCCAATGCTACGCAGCGCATTGGCCCCAGCCAGCAGCGTCGCCGGCGCAACCCATGGTACAGCTGCGTCGTAGGCTGGCGTGAAAAACGCCTCGGCCGTGCCAAGCAGCGCCGCAACCAAATACAAGTGCCAGAGCTCAAGCCCACCGCCGAACGCCAGCAGCGCGACCAGGAGCATCAGCGCGCCGCGCAGCACATCGCATACTGCCATCACACGCGTGCGTGGCAGACGGTCGGCCAGTAGCCCGCCCCAAACAGCGAATAGCAGCGAGGGGATATAGCTGCATGCTAGCACCAATGCCAGGTCGAAGCCCGAGCCGCTTTTGCTCAGCACCCACCAGATCAACGCGATGTGATACAGGCCATCGCCGATCTGCGAGCAAACCTGGCCAGCCCAGAGCGTGCCGAACGGGCGGTGTCGTAGCGCGCCGAGGATCGGGCTGTTCGCGAACATGATCTGCTCCTTGAGCGTAGCGCTCGATAATAAACGGCAGGAAGCCATCCTGGCTTCCTGCCGAACAAGCGAGGTGAGCGAGCGAGTAGCTGGGCAATTACTTCTTTCGTCCGCGCCAGCTGCGTATATTGATCTGCGGGGCCGGCTGCGGCTGGCGATTGGCCTGAGTGTTCATGGTCGGTTCCCTTCTGGCATTATGAAGCGCTTCAATACCTAGGGCCAACAAGCTACTTGCGGCGCCCCGACCGGGCGTTGCGGGCGGCATTCCGCCGATTGAACTGCGGGCTGCGGGCGCTGATGGTGTGGCTAGTCATCTCGATATCTCCTTTGCTGTGTGCCGCGCGTCGGTTTGCGCTTGCGATGGCAAAAGCATAGCCGATCAGGATGTGGGGCGCATTGTCAGAACTACCAATCAGGGGATACCTACTTTTCGGATCCAGTCGTTTGGGGGATACCTAGATCTTGGAGCAGGGCGTGTAGAGGGCCTACGCCAGGCCGTGGGTCAGCGCGAAGCGCACGGCGGCAGCGCGGCGATTCTCGCCGCTGCCCTCGTCGGCCAGGCCGATCTTGGCATAGAGGTTGTTGAGGTGAGCATTGACGGTGCGTGGGCTAATCACCAGCCGCTCAGCGACCTGCGCATTCGTCAGGCCGGCGGCCACCAGCCGTAGCACTTCGGCCTCGCGCTCGCTGAGGCCTGCCTGCAGGGCAGGCGCGGCTGGCGGAGCAAACGAAGCAGGTTGCTCAAACGCACTTTCAGGCAGCTCTTCGAGCGCGTAGGCGAGTGCCTGCTCGAGCGGCAAGGCACGGCCCTGGGCGTAGGCTGTGTCGAAGGCTGCGTCGCCGAGCAGCGCGCGCGCGCCTGCATAGCCCTCGCTACGTTGCGCCCGCTCATAGCTTTGAAGCTCGAGACCCGAGGCAGCGAGATACATGTCGAGCGCGCCCCACAGCCGCGCAGCGCGGTGCGGCGCGCCGGTGGCAGTGGCGCACAAAGCGCTTACATTCAAGGCGCCGGTTAAATAGGTAAGAAAATTGCTCTGCCGAATATATGCCAGGCTTTCATGCATATACACCCGCACACTGGCCCAATTCTTGGTCTGTGCAGCCAATTCGCCCAAGGTAACCAGCACAGTACAGGTCAGCTTTCGATTACCGATCACTTGCGCCACTGCCAGGCACTGTTCGGCGAGCTGTTGCGCTCGAACGAGATCGCCGCTTTCCTGTGCATTACACGCCAGGTTATTCAGCGCCACGCCAATGCCTTCGCGATCGCCCAGGTAGCGGCAGGCGTCGAGGCTCTGCTGGTAAAACTCGTTCGACTCGGCTAGGTTACCGAGCTCTGCGAGCGCATTGCCGAGCAACAGCAATTGCATGGCCTGGCTATAGCGATCGCCCAAGGCAACGCTGATCGCCATACTCTCCTTGTGGAGCTCAAGCGCCTGAGCGTACTTGCCCGACATGCACTCGAGCCGCCCAACCCCATCGATCACCCTGGCAGCATTGCGGCGATCGCCGCAGGCACGATACAGCGCCAGGGCCCGATCGAGCAGCGGCCGCACGCCAGGTAGATTGCCTTGCTCCATCTGTGCTGCGCCGCGAACCAGCAGCACTTCCGCAATCCCGCGCTGATCGCCGGCTGTGTGGTAGAGCGCTGCGGCGCGCTCATAATACACGAGCATTTTAGCAATCTCACCCTGGTGCCTGGCAACATTGCCTAATCCCACCCAGGCAGCTGCCTCAGTGCCTGGATCGCCCAATTCGGCTGCGATGGCAACACTACTCTCGTAGAGCTGCCGGGCATCGGTATAATCGTCGGTATCCAGCGCGAGGTCGCCGGCCGAGCGCTGCGCTTGAGCGCGCGCGAGCGAGCTGTTTGTTGATTGGCTAAGCGCAGCGCTCAAGCGGCGGCGGCCTTCGGCGTAGTGGCCATGCACCCGCCAAAAATAGCCCAGCGCGGCGCCCAATCGTAGCGAGCTTTCGGGATCTGCGTGTGCTATAAGGTGATCGAAGGCGGCGCGCAGATTATCATGCTCTTCTTCTAGCCGATCAAACCAGTGCTTCTGGGCTGGGCCATATAGCTGGGGCTCGGCCTGATCGGCAAAAGCCAGGAAGTAAGCCGCGTGGCGCTCGCGCTGGTTGTTTTCCTCGCCGCTGGCAGCCAGGCGCTCGTGCGCGTACTCGCGCACGGTTTCGAGCATGACAAAGCGCGGCTCGCCGTCGGCGCCCGCGCGGGCTAGCAGCAGGCTCTGGCTCACCAAGGCCTCGATCTGGTCGAGCGTAGCGCCACACACCGCCTCGGCTGCCTCGGAGCCAAGCCCACCCACAAACACGGCCAGCCGGGCAAACAGCGCCTGCTCGTCGGTGGCCAGCAGATCGTAGCTCCAGGCGATTGCGGCGCGCAGTGTCTGCTGGCGCGCCGGCAAGTCGCGCGCGCCGCCGGTGAGTGTGGCAAGGCGGTAGCCCAGCCGCGCCAGCAGCGCCTGAGGTGTGAACAGGCGCACGCGTGCGGCGGCCAGCTCGATCGCCAGGGGCAGACCGTCGAGCCGCACGCAGATCTCAGCCAGTGCTGGCGCATTTTCGTTGGTCACGGCAAAGTCGGGCCGGGCCGCCACCGCGCGCTCGATAAACAGGCGCACGGCGTCAAACTGCGTCAGCTGCTCGAGCGTCGGCCAGCCTGCGCCAGGCAAGTCGAGCGGCGGCACCGGGTACTCGCGCTCGCCATAGAGCCGTAGGGCGGCCCGGCTGGTCACCAGCACATTCAGGTGCGGCGCAGCGGCCAGCAGCTCGCCAACCAGGCCGGCGGCTTCCAGCACCTGCTCGAAGTTGTCGAGCACTAGCAGCATTGCCCGGTCGCGCAATAGATCGGTCAGCAGCGCACGCGGCGGCGAGTCGCCGCGCTCTTGCAGTCCTAGGGCGCGTAGAATAGCGCTAGCCACCAGTCCTGGGTCGCTAATCGGTGCCAGCTCGACAAACATCACACCATCGGCGTAGCGGCTCGCGCCGTCGCCGGCCAGCTCGGCGGCCGACTGTAGTGCCAGGCGCGTCTTACCTACGCCGCCTGGCCCGGTCAGCGTCAGCAGCCGCACATCGGCGCGACGCAGCAGCGCGCAGATCTCGCTAAGCTGGCGTTCACGGCCTATCAGCGCGTTCGGCTGTGCCGGCAGGTTGTGCTGGTAGGCGTCGAGGGTCTGCAGCGGCGGGAAGTCGTCTAGCAGATCGGCTGAGCAGAGCTGGAATACGCGCTCGGGGCGGATGAGATCGCGTAGGCGGTGCTTGCCCAGATCGCGCAGGGCTGCATCGGGAGGCAGCGCGTCGCGCACTAGCTCCTCTGCAGCAAGCGACAGCAGCGTCTGCCGGCCATGGGCAGATCCGAGCAGCCGCGCGGCCCGAGCGAGCGCCGGGCCATAGTAATCAGCGGCGCGCAGGTCGGCTGTGCCGGTGTGGATGGCGGCGCGTGCCAGCAGTGGCGACGGCGTGGGCCAGGCTTCGGCTTGCATTGCGCGTTGGGCGCTCAGCGCGGCCAGCAGTGCAGCCGGGGCGATCGAGAAGGCGGCATACACGCTGTCGCCGGTCAGCTTAAGTGTCTATCCGTAAATAGGGGGGAGTGGACAACGAGACGTAGCCGACTGACAATACTGGTGCTAATCCGCATTGTCAGAAAGGCTACGTCATGCGCTATCCTAGCACAAAACCTGCGAACGTTGACTACTTTCGTGTTCCGCGCCCGCTGTGGCGCAAAATCAAGCGACTGTTGCCTAAACACCCTGTCCGCCGTGGTCCGGGACGCCCGCCCGCCAATACGCGTGCGATTATCAATGGCATCTGGTACGTCTTGTGGACCGGCTGCCAGTGGAAAGCCGTCCATCGCTCGTGGTTTGGCGTTTGCAGCTCGGTCATCCACGACCGCTTCCAAGTCTGGCAACAGCAAGGCCGTTTCGCCAAGATCCTGGAGGTGCTGCTGCGCTTCTACAACCGCACCCGCGGCATCCAGTGGACCTGGCAATCGATTGACAGCCGCAGTGGTGCAGCGCCACTGGGTGGCCAAGCCACAGGCAAGAACCCGACCGACCGCGCCCGCTCGGGGAGTAAGATCCACCTGCTGGTCGATCAGCGCGGCGCGCCCATCGCGGTGCAGGTCACGGGGGCGAATGCAGCCGACAAAACCATGGTGCGCGAGGTGGTGGTTGCTATCGCGGCCAAACGACCGACGCAGCAGCAACACTTCTGCGCCGATCGTGGTTATGACTACACGGATGTGCATACCTTCGTCCTGGATGCGGGTTATACGCCACATATCAAGCATCGGCGACGACGAGGTGAACCGGCTGCGCCTGCAGGCGACGTACCAGGCGAGGCAAGCTTTCCGGCGCGGCGATGGGTGGTCGAGCGCACGTTCAACTGGTTGCTCAAGCGTCGCAGTCTGCGTACCCGCTGGTGTAAGAAAGCCAGCAATTGGTTAGCCTTGCTGCAACTCGCTTGCGCCCATATTTTGTGTGACATGGCTATTTACGGATAGACACTAAAGCACCATCCGCCCTGCTCGGCGATCGCCTGCTCCCAGATCTTGCGGTAACGTTCCAGCGCGACAGGCATTGTGGCTGGTGCATACTCCCATATCTGTGAGCTGCCAGCAATATCGGTGAACAAAAACGTGACGGTGCCGTACGGCCGCTCGCCCATCGCCTCTCCCTACTTTGCCGGTGTGCTGGCTCGCGTATGAAGGTGGCGCAAAGTATGCCTAGCTCACTGCGCTGGTTGGCGCTACTTCGAGGTGGTGGCCTTCACCACGCGGCGCTGTGCGTCGATCGTCACGCGGGCGATGCGCGGCAGGGTATAGCCATCCGGGGTGTGGGTGTGGCCGGCGAAGGTGAATGTGTACTCGGCCCCAGCAGCCGTGGCCAGCGGCACGGCGCCAACGCGCTCGAGCTCGGCCGGCGCGGGCATGTGCCGCGCGCGCAGCGTTACAGTTGGCTCGACGCCAGCCAGCTCGGGCCAGCGGCGCTCGACCTCGGCGCGCGCTACCTCACGCGCGCTAGCGACTGGGTCGGGCGGTGCGGGTATGCGTTTGCCCATAGCAGGCTCCTGGTTTGCTCCATCCCGTCGATCGCGCCGCACAGGCAGCGCGGCTGCAGCCGATTCGTTCTGACTTTATTATCGACGAACCGCACGCCAGCTGCGTGGCATTCTTGTCGCCCGGCGTGTGAATCCGGCAATTCTCCAGCTTTCGGCATACGGCAGTGTGGCACTTATAGTACCACGAGAGTCGGATCGCCGTAAAGCACAAACTCCAGCAGCGTCTTCTGGTCGTCTTCGTCGAGCGCGCCCTGGCGGGCCATGGTATCGCGCAGCATGCCCGCGCGCGCCTCGAGGAAGGCCGCGCCGATCGTGGTGCCGGGCTGGCCGAGCGCGCGCAGAAAGTGCAGCGCAATCAGATCGGCCTCGCCGGGCGGCGGCGTGGTCGGGCCATACGAGATCGCCGTAGCGCCCACGAACGCGGCGGCGCCGCGCTCGAGAAACGCCAGCGCCAGCGAGCTATCGGCGTCGCGGCCGGCGATGGCCGCGCCATAGCAGGCCTCGCTGATCACAATCGCGCCGTGCAGATCGAGGCCGGCTAGGTCGGAAGGGCGCAGCGCCGGCACCAGCGCGGGGTGGTTCGCGGATTGGCCGTACCAGGGCGGGCCTTCGGGCACGCCGTGCAGGTTGCAGTATACCAGCCGCGCGCCGTCGAGCCGGGCGCGGTCGAGGGTGGCAGCCACCGTCGGCGGCGACACCACCAGCCGCTCGGGGCGATCGACCTCGGCGTACACGCCCGCCGCGGCGCGCTGCCACACCGCAGTGGCATAGCCGAAGATCTTGCGCCGTGGCGTGAGCGCGCCGAAGCCGGCAGCGTAGCCCAGCAGCTGGATGAGCAGGCGCGGATCGGCGCCTGCGGCGCCGGGGATGCGGCCTACCGGCCAGTCGGGCAGCAGCGCGTAAGGGTTTGACGCGCCGTAGTAGCAATCGCCCGGCACCACCGCGTCGCCGTCGTAGGGCGTGGGGTTCTCGGCCGGATGGAACGGCACGATCTCAGGGCCGCCGATCAGCAGCACGCTGGCCAGCCGGTCGCCCTGGCGGTCGAGCGCGGCCGACAGCAGGGCGATCTGGCGCGCGATGCCGTCGGGCGTCACCAGCGCCGGGGCCACGCCCAGGTCGGGCGCGCCGCGCTCGATCAGCAGCAGCCGCCCTGGCAGGTCGCGGGCCGCGCGCGCGGCCAGCACGCGCTCGGCGGCGGCCAGCACGCGCTCGGCGCGGCGCGGCCATACAGTGCGCGCAGCCGCTCGGACGACGAGATCAGCACATTCACGCGCGGCCCTCGCGCATGTGCAGAAACAGCGCCACCGCGCCCAGAATGCCGGCGCGGTCGCCGAGGGCGGCCAAACCGATCGGCACGCTCTGGTAGATCGCATGGCCGCGCGCGCGCACCACCTCGCGCGCCCAGTCGATCAGGTAGGGGTTATGGATCACCACGCTGCCGCCGATCACAATCTGCTCGGGCGCGAACAGGTGCAGCATGTTCACCAGGCCCGCGCCCAGCAGCTGGCCCTCGCGCTGCATGAGCTGCAGCGCCAGCGCGTCGCCGGCGGCGGCCGCGCGCGAAACCTCGGCGGCTGTGACAGACTCGGGCGAGGCCAGGCCATGCAGCAGGCTGGCGGGCTCGGCGGGCATGCCCTCGGCGGCGGCGCGGCCAAGCGCAGTGCCCGAGGCTAGCTCCTCCCAGTAGCTCCCGCTCGCCGCGTCGACAATATGCAGCCCGACTTCGGCAGCCGAGCCGCGGTAGCCCAGCAGCAGGCGACCGTCGGCGATCACGCCGCCGCCAATGCCGGTGCTGACGGTCAGGTACACCAGGTTGCGCCGGCCGCGCCCAGCGCCGAACATCCACTCGCCCAGCGCGGCGGCGTTGGCGTCGTTGCCCAGCTCGACCGGCAGGGCGCAGCGTTCGGCCAGAATCGCGCGCAGCGGCACATTGTTCCATCCGGGGATGTTTGGCGGGTCGAGCACCACGCCCTCGAACGGGTCGAGCGGGCCGGGCGCGCCTACGCCAATACCGATCAGCGCGCCGCCGGCCGGCAACGCCGCGCGCACCTGCACCACGCAGTCGACGATCTGGTCGATCACTGCGGCGGAGCCTTCGTCGGCGGCAGTGCGCACCCGGACTTCGTCGTAAAGCTGGCCCTGTTCGTCGGCCAGGGCGGCGCGCAGCTGCGTTCCCCCCAAATCGACGCCAATGATGTAGCGCATACAGCTTTGTTCCTCGTTGCAATCACCTCGTGGGCATTATAGCATCGCGCCGGGCGCGCCAGGATGACAAGTTCGCAACGTTTGCCGCAGCCGCATCGCAAAGCTTGTCACCTTGTCGCGAGCATGCTATACTTGCCGCTCAGCAAGCGCACCAGCCATCCGGGGTTTGCATGAAGCTGCGTCACAGCGCCCGAACCGACGTTGGCAAAACCCGCGATCACAACGAAGATAACTTTGGCGTTGGCGGCGACGAGCGGGCCGCGCAGCTTGGCGAGCTGCTGGTGGTCTGCGATGGTATGGGCGGCCATGCCGCCGGCGAAGTCGCCAGCCAGATTGGCGTCGAGACGATCCTGGCCAACTACTATGGCGACTCGTCGGACGATCGCCAGTCTGCGCTCGAGCAGGCGTTCGAGCAGGCCAACAGCTCGATCTTCGCGCGCGGCCAGGGCAGCATGGGCACCACCGGCGTGGCGGCGCTGCTGCACCACGACGCGCTGCATATCGCCAATGTCGGCGACAGCCGGGCCTACCTGGTGCGCGACGGCGAGATCCGCCAGGTATCGCGCGACCACTCGTTTGTGAGCGATCAGGTGGCGGCCGGCCTGATCACCGCCGACCAGGCGCGCTTCTCGCCACACCGCAATGTCATCACCCGCGCGCTGGGCTACCAGCCCGACGTGACGGTCGACCTGTTTCGGCTGCCGCTGCAGGTCGGCGACATTGTCGTGCTCTCGTCGGACGGCCTGCACGGCCTGGTGACCGACGCCGAGATCCTGCAGATTGCCGGCGAGCAGCCGCCCGAGCAGGCTACCCAGGCGCTGATCGACCTGGCCAACAGCCGCGGCGGCACCGACAACATCACGGTGATGATCGCCCGCGTCGACGGGCTGGAGTGGTACGGCGAGGGCGCGCCCGCCCCCGACGACCTGCATGATCGAACGACGATCGAGCTGCCCGCCACCGAGCGCCTGGCCGCGCGCGCCGAGGCGCCCACCGAGCGCCTGGAGCCGCAGCCCGCCCCAGCCGCCGCACCGCCAGCCGCATCGGCCCGGCCCACGCGGCCGCCCGAGCCTGGCCTGAACTGGCGCGGCCTGGTGCTGGCGCTGGCGCTGCTGTCGGTGCTGATCGGCATTATTCTGTTCTACGCGCCGTCGGTGCTGGCGCCTGGCGGCGCCGAGTCCACGCCGACCGCTGCGCCCAGCGCGCCTGCCGCCACCGCGGCCCCGCCCACGCTGCCGCCCGCCCCCAGCGTGGCGCCTACATCCAACGCCGCGATCACACCAACCGCGCGCTGAGCAGGCGCAGGCCATGGCAGCGCGCGATCCACACAAAGCATTGGCCGCGCATATGCGACGACGCGTGCACATTTGTGGCTCGCGCGTAGCGCCCGGCGCGACCCAGCGCCAGGGCTGGTACAAAGTCGGCCCTCACCCCCCTTACCCCCCTCTCGTGCACGCGGGAGAGGGGGATTCTCGGCCAGTGGTGGCTGTGTGGTGCGGTCGCCGCCGCGACCGCACCACCTACAACCAGATGGCCCCTCCTTGCCAGGGGAGGGGGTAGAAGAGAGATCGAAGACGTTGCACGAGCCCTGGGCCTAGCGTGCGGAAAGCTGCATGCGCCACCCCAATATGGTACAATAACGGCTCACACATCTGTTCTCTGTGTAAACGAGGGACGCATGCCCATTCGAGTGCTCGAGCCGACGGTTGCCGCCCAGATCGCCGCCGGCGAAGTGGTAGAGCGGCCGGCATCGGTGGCGAAAGAGCTGATCGAGAACGCGCTCGACGCAGGTGCGACCCGCATCGGCGTTGAGGTGCGCGGCGGCGGCCTGCAGGAGCTGAAGATCCAGGATAACGGCTGCGGCATCCCGGCCGACGAAGTCGAGCTGGCGTTCGAGCGCCACGCCACCTCGAAGCTGCGCGCCCCCGACGACCTATGGGCGATCGCCACGCTAGGCTTCCGCGGCGAGGCGCTGCCGTCGATCGCCTCGGTCGCGCAGGTTGTGTGCATCACGCGCGCGGCCGCCGAAGAGCTTGGCACCGAGCTGCGGATCGCCGGCGGCGAGCTGCAGGGGCGCAGCGCGCGCGGCTGCTCGCCGGGTACCAGCTTCAGCATCCGCAACCTGTTCTACAACGCGCCGGTGCGGCGCGAGTTTCTGCGCTCCGAGGCCACCGAGGCCAGCGCGATCAGCGCGGTGGTGACGCAGTACGCGCTGGCGTACCCCGAGGTGCGCTTCTCGATGCTGGTCGACGGCCGGCTGGCCGTGCAGACGAGCGGGCGCGGCGATATGCGCGAGGCGCTGATCGAGCTGTACGGCCTCGAGGTCGCCCGCCAGCTGCTGCCCGTCGATACGACGATTGGCGAAGATCAGGAGGCGATCAGCGTGCGCGGCCTGGTGTCGCCGCCTGGGCTCACCCGCAGCTCGCGCGGCTACATCCACCTGTTCGTCAACCGGCGCGCGATCCAGCCGCGCGGCCAGCTGGCGATGGTGCTCGAGGAAGCCTACCATACGCTCATGATGAAGGGCCGCCATCCGGTTGCTGCGCTCGACATCCGCGTGCACCCAGCGATGGTCGATGTGAACGTACACCCGACCAAAAGCGAGGTCAAGTTCCGCGACAGCGCCCGCGTCATGGGCGCGCTCGGCCGCGCGGTGCGCGCGGCGCTGATCGAGGGCGGCGGCGTGCGCCCCTGGGACGACCCGGCCGCGCCCATGGCCGGCGAGGTCGCGCAGCGCCGCTTCGAGCTGCGCCGCCTCGGCGACCGCTGGGACACGCCGCAGGTCGGCAGGCAGGGGGCCGACGCGGCCCAGCTGCCGCAGGGCGAGGCCGATCGGTGGGGCGAGCGCGGCCTGCCGTGGCAGGCAGACGAGATCGCGCCGGCGAGCCGGAGCGTCGGCGACGCCACGCAGGCGCCGGCCGATAGCCTGCCCGCCTTCCCCGCGCCTGGCTTGCCCGCCTCGAAGCTCCCGCCGCTGCGCGTCGTTGGCCAGGTGAGCCAGACGTATATCGTCGCCGAGTCGCCCGACGGGATGTACCTGATCGATCAGCACGCCGCCCACGAGCGCGTGACCTACGAGCGCCTGATGGCCCAGCGCGGCGCCGGCGGCTTCGACCGCCAGAACCTGCTGATCCCGCAGACGCTCGAGCTGCCGCCTGCCGCCCAGGCGCTGCTGCTGAGCAACGCCGAGGCGCTGGAGGAGTGGGGCTTCGCGATCGAAGATTTCGGCATGCACCTGAAGATCCGCGCCGTGCCCGCCGGCCTGCGCGACAGCACGCTCGATGGCGCGCTGCTCGAGGTGGCCGACCACCTGCATGGCCGCGGCGGCAGCACGCCCAACGACTGGCGCGAGGCCATGCTTACCACGCTGGCGTGCCATAGCTCGATCCGCGCCGGCCAGACACTTTCGCCCGAAGAGATGCGCCAGCTGATCGTGCAGCTCGAACAATGCCAGGCGCCGCGCACCTGCCCGCACGGCCGCCCAACCATGATCTTGCTGACAACAAGCCAGCTCGAACGCCAGTTCGGGCGCATCAAGTAGTACGCCGCACATTCGAACCACCGCAGCGCCAACGCAACATCACAGCCGATCGACCGCAGATGATCGTATTCGTTATGCGGGGAAGGTGGTATGCGACGATCAAACTGGACAACACGCCGGATCATTCTTTTCGCGCTGCTGGTGCTGGTTTTCTACCTACTGCTGCGCTCGTACCAGGCGCCGCAGCCGTCGCCTCAGCCCGACATCCCGGTGCTGATCAGCACGGAAGCCGCGCCGGGCGGCCCGCTCCCGGCCGATACCGCCGCGCCCGGCCCGGCCGCGACGGCCGCCGCTGGCCCGGCCGGCGGCCTTCCCGATATGCCGCGCAAGCCGCGCCCGGCCGGCAGCGACTTCCAGGGCTGCCCGCCCGCTGGCGACGGCGGCGACACCGCGCTCAACCAGCTGAAGAACCGCGTCGACGAGGGCGACTACGCGCCGGTGAGCTTTGACGCGGTGGCACAGCTGGCCTGGCCGCAGGCGATCGAGCGCAAGCGCCGCAGCGATTGGCCGGCCGCCGACGCGCGCGATATCGCAGCCCACGAGGGCACGCCGATCGCCGTAGAAGGCTACCTGGCCGGCGCCAAGGAGGAAGGCCCCGAGTCGACCAACTGCCACGGCGCCGACGCGCAGTTTCGCGATTTCCACGTCTGGCTGGTCGATCAGCCCAGCACCGATCGCAGCGGCGCGGTGGTGGTTGAGGTCACGCCGCGCCTGCGCGCCAAACACCCGGCCTGGTCGATCGACACGCTCACCCAGCTGGTTCACGCTGGCAGCCACGTCCGCATCAGCGGCTGGCTTATGTTCGACCCCGAGCATCCCGAGCAGATCGGCAAAACTCGTGGTACGCTATGGGAGATTCACCCAATTATGCGCATCGAGGTCGAGCGGCGCGGCCAGTGGGTTGCGCTCGACCAGCTGCAGTAGTCGATAGGAAAGACGCGGCCGATGCATAAAGCGATTCAGCTCAAGGCGCAGTTCGCGCTCGTCGGCGCCGGCGGGCCACCACCTACGCCCGAGGCCGGCGCGCAGATCGTGCGCGATGTGCTCGGCGCCGGCCACTGGCGCCATCCGCGGCTCTCGGTGGCGGTCAAGGCGCTCGCGGCCGGCCCGCCGGCCGCCGATACTCAGCAGCCAACCGTCGTCGCAACACTGTGGATCGAGGGCCAGGCCGCCCCGGCCGACGATTTCGCGCAGTACAGCGGCGGCGCGCTGCGCGAGATCGTCGGCGCTGGGCGCTGGCGGCACCCGCTCGTCGCCATCAGCGTGCTCGACGTGGCCGAGGCAGCCGATGACGCCGACGACGCGTAGCAGGCGCGCGTACTGGCAGATCGGCGTGCTCGCGCTGGTGGTGGGCGGCCTCGCCGTGGCGGTGTTCGCCCTGGGCGCATACTTTCCGGCAGCGCAGGCGCCGCTGGGCGCCGCCGGCAGCCTGCCCGACCCGTGCAGCCTGCTGACCCAGGCCGAAGTGGATCAGGCGCTCGGCGCGCCGCCGGCCGAGCCGATTGGCGAGCACGAGCTGATCGACGCCGAGTGCTCGTACGAGCCGCTGGCGGCCCATACCGCCGCGTCGGTGCTGGTCGAGCTTACGGCGGTGCGATCCGACGCGGCCAGCTTCGAGCAGCGCGCGCGCTTTTTCCAGCACGAGGGCGCGCGCGCGATCGGCGGCTTTGAAACCGCCGCCTATGGCAAAGGTGGCAGCGTGCTGGTGTCGAAGCCCGGCATCATCGTGTTCGTCATTCTTACCGACGCTCGCCGCGCGCCGCAGTCGCTCGGTCCGGCCGCCCAGGCCCTGGCCCACGCGGTGCTCGCGCGGCTGCCCTAAGAACCTTTCTGAAAGGGGAAGTGCGAGGGGCATAACCCTGGCGCACCTCTTTTCTGGTGGGTGGCGGCCACATTCGTAGCCGCCACCCACCAGAAAGAGTGGCTTGGAGGGACGAAGTCCCTCCAAACCACCCTTTTCGGGCAGCTTCTACCATTCGAGGAGCTATGGAATCACAGACACAGCCCACCGGCTGGCGCGCCGGGCTCAACCGCAACGTCGTCGTACTCGGGCTGGTGAGCTTCTTCACCGATATCAGCAGCGAGATGCTGGTGCCGATCCGCTTCATCTTTCTGGTGCGCTGGCTCGGCACCCCGCTGGCGCTGGCCGGCTTGATCGAGGGCATCTCCGAGGCCGCCGCCAGCCTGCTGAAAGTGGCGGTTGGCAAGCGCAGCGACCGGGTGGCGCGCCGCGGCCCGATGATCATACTTGGCTATAGCCTCAGCAACCTGGCCAAGCCGCTGATCGGCTTTGTCAGCACGTGGCAGCCGGCGCTGGCGCTGCTGCTCGTCGACCGCGTCGGCAAATCCATTCGCGGCGCGCCGCGCGACACGATCATCGCCGACAGCGTGCCGGCCGAGTATCGCGGCAAGGCGTTCGGCTTTCACCGCTCGATGGACACCTTCGGCGCTGCGCTGGGGCCGCTCGCCACCATGCTGGTGCTGAACCGAACCGGCGAAGATCTGTCGGCGGTGTTCCGCTGGACGATCGTGCCGGGCCTGATCAGCATTTTGATCATCCCGCTGTTTCTGCGCGAGCCGGCGCGCAAGGCGCCGGTTGCGGCCGAGCCGGCCGCGCCCTCCAGCGCCGAGCCGCTGGGCGCGCGCTTCTGGGCCTTCGCCGTGATCTGGGCGATCTTCTCGCTCGGCAACTCCTCCGACTCGTTTATCTTCCTGCGCAGCTTCGACATCGACGCGCAGCTGATGCTGGTGCCGCTGTTCTATGCCGGCTTCAATATTGCCTACGCGCTGGCCGCCACGCCGCTCGGCTCGCTGAGCGACGTGCTTGGCCGCCTGCCGCTGCTGCTGTTCAGCCTGGTGGTGTTTGGCTTCACCTACCTGGGGTGGAGCGTTGCCAGCCAGCCGTGGCATATCGCCGAGCTGTTCGTGATGTACGGGCTGTACTACGCGGGGACCGAAGGAGTGGCGCGCGCGTTCGTCGCCGATCTGGTGCCGAAAGGCCGGCGCGGCGCGGCGCTCGGCTGGTTCACCGCGCTGAGCGGCCTGGCGACGCTGCCGGCCAACCTGATGGCCGCCTACCTGTGGAATAATGTCGGCAAGCAAGCGCCGTTTGTCTATGGCGCCGGCCTGGCCTTCGGCGCCGCGCTGCTGCTGCTGATCGGCTACCGCTGGCTGCGCGGCCCGCGGGCGGCGCCGGCGCCATAGCGCGCCCTGGCCGAGCCAACGAAAAAAGCAGCCTGGCGTGCCGCCGGCTGCCTTTTTGTGCGATAGCGCCGCCCTCAGCGCGTTGCGGCCGACCGGCGCCGCCACCAGCTCACGCCGAGCACCACCGCCGCGGCCGCGGCAAACACCAGCGGAATATCGAAGAAGATGAAATCCCAGCTGATAAACAGCTCGCCGCTGATAAAGCTGGCCAACACGCCTGCCAGCACGCTCAGCGCGATCAGAGCGATCGCACGAATGCGTGGGCTAGCGATGCGCAGCACTACCAAGCCAATAACTAGCCCAGCAGTGACCGGGAAAAACTCAGAAATTTCGGACATGCGGTGCCTCCATGCTAATATCGAGAAATTCGTCGGTACTACGATTATATGCTATCTTCGGTAAATGTAAATAGCGCATTATGCTCGCTCGCCCCAGAGCACCGCCGCGATCTGCGCCGAGATCGTCAGCGCTTTGCTGGCGCCGCGCAGCTCGACCCCATACGAGGGTGACTGGTCGATCACCTCGAACTGGGCGCCGGGCATCAGCCCGTGCGACTGCAAGTAGCGCATCAGGTCGGAGTCCTCTTCGGCCTCCTCGACGATCCGCCGCAGCACAAACCGGCTGCCCACCGGCGCCTGGTCGAGCCGTACCGTACCAACGTAGCCCACGCCGCTGCCGGGGATCGGGTTGCCGTGCGGGCAGGTGGCCGAGTGGCCTACGAGCGCCACAATGCGCTCTTCCATCAGCGGCGAAAGGCTGTGCTCGAGCCGCACCGCCTCTTCGTGGATCTTGTGCCAGGGAATGCCCATCACATCTACCAGAAAGCGCTCGAGCACCCGGTGGCGCTTCACCATAGCCTCGGCAAGCGCGAAGCCGGTGTCGGTGAAGCGGATCTCGCCGCGCCCATCGCGCAGAATATAGCCCTGCTCCTCCATGCGCTGCACAATATTCGTCACCGTCGGCGGGGTGACGTTCATCCACTCGGCCAGCCGCGCGCCAATGATCCGTTCGTTGCGCGCCGCTAGGTAGTAGATCACTTCCAGGTACTCGCGCATCTTTTCAGTCGGCCCATCCTGGGCGTGGCGCCGGCGCGATGTCGAGTGCTTCTGCGCTTCTGTCATGCATGCGCCCCCTGCGCTAGGCTGAGTTTAGCAAATAAAAAGTTGACAAACTGTCGATATTAGATTATATTAACGCCGTCGATGAGCACATACAAATAACACCAGTTCGCATATAAGAACATTTGTAGCGATGCGCGGCTATTATAGCCCAGCCAGGGGCAGCATGCAAGCTTCCCCTGTGTTTGCGCATGCCCGTGTCATGCGCCAGGTAGCCTGGCCGCCCCCGATAGCATCAGGAGGAACACGCATGATCCCCCGCTTTCGCAACCTCGTGCTCGCCGCGCTAGCCGGTATGCTGGCCTTGTTCACCGCTGGAATAGCGGCCGCGCAAAGCCAGCCGCTGCCTGATCAGGTGCGCGACCTGACGCGCCACACCGCCGAGGGCGTGGCCGCCGCCGAGGCTGGCAAGCCCGAGCTGATGCGCGCCGAGTACGAAGAGCTGCACGCGATCTGGGGCGGCTTCGAGCAGCAGGTCGGCGCCCGCGATCCCAAGGGCTACGCCGACATCGAGGCCGCGCTCGATCAGCTGAAGGCGGCCGCGTATGCCTCCCCGCCCGACCCGGCCGCTGTCAAGGCTGCCTACACGCATCTCGGCAGCGAGATCACCGAAGTGGCCGATCGCCTCGCCACCGCGCCGGCCGAGCCCGCGAGCGCACCCGCCGCCGCGCCCGCCAAGGTAACTCCGGCCGGCCTGCTCGCGACAGTCGGCGCGGTCGACGCGGCGCTCGCGCAGGGCGACGCCGACACCGCGCGCGCGCGCTTCGACGATTTCATCCGCGCGTGGCCATCCGCCGAGGATCAGATCGCCACGCGCTCGAACGACGATTACCACGCGATCGAAGCGACCATGGGCACGGTCGCGGCGGCGCTGCGCGCCAGCCCCGCCGACCTGGCGGGCGCACGCGCCGCGCTTGGCAAAATTCAAACCACGCTTGCGCCCTACAGCACCGCCAGCGCCTACACCGCGGTCGATGCGGCGGCGATCATCTTGCGCGAAGGCCTCGAAGCGCTGCTTGTGATCATCGCGCTGCTGGCGTTTCTGACAAAATCGGGCAACCGCGACAAGCGCGGCTGGATCTGGGCCGGCGGCGCGCTCGGCGTGCTGGCTAGCCTGCTGGCCGCGCTGCTGCTGCAGATGCTGTTCAATAACATCAGCGCCGGGCGCAATCGCGAGCTGATCGAAGGCATTATCGGCCTGATTGCCGCCGCGATGCTGTTCTATGTGTCGTACTGGCTGCATAGCAAGGCCAGCCTGCACGCCTGGCAGCGCTACATCAACCAGCAGACGACCCGCGCGCTGGCGCGCGGCAGCATGGCCGGCCTGGGGTTGCTGGCATTTCTGGCGGTATTCCGCGAGGGTGCCGAGACGGCGGTATTCTACCTGGGCATGGCGCCCTCTATTGCCATGCGCGACATGCTGCTCGGCATTGGCATCGGCGCTGCGGTGCTGGTGGTACTGGCAGTGCTGATGCTCGTAGTTGGCGTGAAGCTGCCGCTGCGGCCGTTTTTCCGCATTGCCGGCCTGCTTGTGTACTACCTGGGCTTTAAGTTCGTCGGCACCGGCATCCACGCGCTGCAGGTCGCCGGCGCCATCCCGGCCTCGCCCATCGGCGATGGATCCGGCAACGCGCTGCTGGAATTTTTCGGCATCTACCTGACGTGGCAAACATTGCTGCCGCAGCTGGCGCTGTTGGCCGGCGCGCTAGCGGCGTTCCTCTACCTGCGCGCCCAGGATCGCCGCGCACGCGGGCTGAGCACCGCAGCAGCATAGCCAAAGCGCATCCGGCCGATCACGTGCTGTATATGGGGTTCGGGGGCGGCGAAGCCGCCGAACTTTGTTGTGGCCCTGCCCGGCTTCGCCGGGCAGGCCACAACAAAAGAGAAGCTACGCACTTGCGTTACATACACGAGCTACGCGGTGCGCGTTTTTGCCTTCGGCAGAGCGGTACTTTTTCATGTTTGGTGCTCAGATGTTGGCGCAAAGCGCCAACATCTGAGCACAAAAGAAAGCGAAGTACCATGCTGCCGCAGGCAGAACAAGCTCATATTGCAGGCGACCGCGTAAGCCCTGTTATATAGAGGTTGTTTCGATCCGAGCGCTGCAATCGGTACCCGGTGCTACCACTGCCCGGCCAGCCCGCCGCCCGCCCGGCCGAGCGCCTGCGGGCCGGCGATAAACGCCTCGATCGCCGCGCTGAACTCGTCGGGCGCCTCAATGTTCGCAAGGTGCCCGGCGCCGGCGATTTCGACAAGCGTGCTGTGAGCGATCGCCCGCTGCATCGCGCGGGCCTCGTCGGGCGGTGTAAGCACATCGGCCGCCCCGACGATCAGCAGCGTCGGTATGTCGATCGTCGCCAGCAGCGAGTTTGAGTCGGGCCGCGCGGCCATGGCCCGCTGCGCCGCAGCAATGCCGGCGCGGTCGTTCGCTACCACGATCTTGCGCACTTCGTCGCGCACTGCCGCGCTGGCGCCGGCCGAGAGCAGCCTGGGCAGCATCTGCTCGGCGATGGCGCCAGCGCCGTTTTGCTCGGCCAGCTGCGCGCTCTGCTCGCGGCCCAGCCGGCCCTCCTCGCTGTCGGCGCCGGCGCGCGTATCGGCCAGCACCAGCCGCGCGATCCGCGCGCGGTGCCGCCGCAGCATGGCGAAGGCAATATAGCCGCCCATCGAGAGGCCAACCAGCGTGGCGCGCTCGATCTGCAGGTGATCGAGCAGCGCCGCCACGTCGTCGGCGGCTTGGTCGAGGCTGGCCATGCCGCTGCCGCGCGCGCTGGCGCCAAACCCACGCAAGTCGGGCGCTACGACGCGAAAGCGCGTGGCCAGGGCGTCGATCTGATCTTCCCACATCGCACCGCTGAGCGGAAACGCGTGAACGAGCACAATCGGCTCGCCCTGGCCTTCGTCGCGATACGCGAGCGCGATGCCGTTGACCGTAGCGCTCGCGCCGGCCGCGCTCTTGCGGCTGAACCAGTCGAATAGCGGCATAGTATTCGCTCCTCTATTTGTCGTTGTGAATCTTCCGTGGCCGCGCTGCCGAAAAGTGTTGGCGCTAGAGTTCGATCGCAAGCTCGTGCTGGCGCTCAAACTCGGCCCAGCCCTCGGCCAGAAACGCGCTGGTGATCGGGCTGTCGGCCGGCTCGTTGATGGCGACAAGCGGCGCGCCATAGGCCCGCAGCCCTCGCAGCAGCTGGGCGGCGGCGCTCGCATCGGCGGCGCCAAGGTCGGCCAGCTGCACCTGGCGGTTTGCCGATACCTGAAACAGCGCGTAGGCCGCCAGCCGGCCGCGCTCGCGCAGCGCCAGGCCGCGCAGCCCGCCGCGTATCAGCAGCGACGGCAGGTCGCGCTGCCAGGCGGCAGCGGCCGGGTGCAGCGCGTCGAAATGCGCCAGCAGCTCGCGCGGCGCACACTCTTCCAGCGCGGTGTCGGCCACAGCCGGCGGCGCGCCTTCAGCCGGCACCCAGCGCAGCAGCAGCAGATCGCGCTCGGCGCGCAGCCCGGCGCGCACATAGGTGGCCAGCGCGGGCTGGTTGCCCGCCAGCACCTCGAGGCTCAGCCGCCGCGCGCCAGCCTGGCGCGCCTGGTCGATCATTGCCACCGCCAGCGGCACGGCCAGCCCGCGCCCGCGCGCCGCTGCCACGATGCCGAAGCCGCCACACCAGGCCTGCGCGCCGCGCAGCCCCAGCAGCGCCACGCCGGCAGGCTCGCCGCCCAGCAGCACCACCAGCGAGCGGTGCAGGTCGATATTCTCGCCGGCAATACGGTCGGAAAGCAGGCTGGCGGTGACGCGCATCGCGTAGCGGTAGCCCTCGAACGCACGGGTAAACAGATCGGCCAGCGCATCAAGCGTAAACGCCGACGCCGGAACGAATTGCTGCGTGTCAGTCATAGCACTACCTTTCGTTAGGTTTGCATCGTTTCTCAGAATTTCGGCCTGCCACTGCGCCGGCGCAGTTTATCGTACCGCTGCGTAAGGCTCGATTCGCGCCGATCTGACAGAAAGTATAGCATTGCATTTGCCGCATCTTACAGACGCGCGTAAACGATAAACATAGTGGATGGCCGTTGCCAGTAGCTATTCGCCGCGCCTTTGCCGCGCCAAGGTTGATCGAAACACCATGTTTGTGCCGATAGACATCCATTTTAATACCGTGCTCGGGTTTACCTGCGGCCTGATCAGCATTGTGGTTGGCCTGGCGACAATGTTGCTGGTGCTGTGGCAAGGATCAGGTCAGCGCAACAACCTATTCATGGCCAGCTACATGGCCACTGTCACCACCTGGGGATTGGCGGGCTTTCTGCTGAGCCTGGCGGTGCTGCTTGGCCGCTCCCCAACCTTCTACATCTTTGTGCTGGCCTTCACCATCGCGCTTAATGGCATCGCCACCTTTGCGCTGGCCGCGCACTACACTGGCCTCTGGGATCGGCCGATCGCGCGCGGGCTCACCGGCCTGGGCCTGCTGCTGCTGCTGTTTGTCACGCCGGCGCTGTTCAATGGGCAAGTGCTCACGTTCGAGTCGCTCAGCGCCGACGGGCGCTATGTGATTCAGTATACGCAGGTAGGCCTGCCGCTGCTTGGCGTCGTCGGGCTGTTTCACCTTGCGGCACTCGGCTGCATTCTGGCGAACCGGCGTGGCCGCGCCCGCCATATTCTGCTGGGCAGCGTGCTCACCGCCTGCGCTGTGCTCGTCAATACGCTGCCAGTGATCAACACCTACTCGACCGACGCGCTGCTGGCGGCGATCGCCAGCATCCTGTTCGCGCGGGCGATCCTGCGCGAGCAGCTGTTCAACCCGCTGCTGTCGGCCAATGCCTACCTGGCGGACAGCAACGCCCAGCTGCTCGAGCTAAGCAATGGGCTGCAGCGCACCACCGAAGAGCTGCAGCGCGCCAAGGAGGCCGCCGAGGCCGCCAACCGCGCCAAAAGCACGTTTCTGGCAAATATGAGCCACGAGCTGCGCACGCCGCTCACCGCCATCCTCGGCTACAGCGACCTGATGGAAGAGCAGCTGCAGGCGCTCGGCCAGATCGATCTGGTAGGCGACCTGAATAAAATCCAGATCTCGGGCCGCCACCTGCTGGCGCTGATCAGCGATATCCTCGATCTCTCGAAAGTCGAGGCCGGCAAGATCGAGCTACAGTCCGCGCCGGTCGATACCCGCGATCTGATGTACGAGGTCACCACCGCCATGGCCTCGCTTGCGCGCCAGCACGGCAACACGCTGAGCGTCGACTGCCCGCGCGAGATCGGGCCGATGTTCACCGACAAGACCAAGCTGCGCCAGGTGCTGTTCAACCTGCTTGGCAACGCCTGCAAGTTCACCCACCAGGGGCGCATCCACCTGAAAGTGCGGCGCCTGCCGGCCGCACCCGGCAGCAGCTTGCCCGAATGGATACAGTTTACGATCACCGACACGGGCATTGGCATGTCGCCCGACCAGATCAAAGGGCTGTTTCAAGCTTTCACACAGCTGAACAAAGGCGGCGAGCGCTTGTATGGCGGCAGCGGCCTGGGCCTGGCGCTCAGCCGCCACTACTGCCATATGCTCGGCGGCGACCTCCAGGCCAGCAGTATTATCGGCGAAGGTTCGACATTCACGATTACGCTGCCAGTAGCAATTGGCACGCCCAACCAGGCCGCCGAGGCCGAGGCGCATGTGGTATAGTATAGCCGAGCATTCGAAAAGGCACCGGCCCGGCCCCACGCCGCCGCGGCCGCACGGGCCACCCCAGGCCCCCCCGGAGAACACACATGCGACGACACCTCTGGCTCTGCATTCCCGCTGTGCTGCTGAGTGCCTGTGGCGGTGGCGAGGCCGCGACTGCGCCCACCGCCGCGCCGGTAGCCACGCTCGCGCCGATCGCCACCGACGACCCGAGCCTGTTCCGCGCTGAGCCAACCGCCGAGCCATCGCCAACCGCCGCGCCCGCGCCGACTGCTAGCGCAACCGCGCAAGCCGAGCCGACCGCCGCGCTGATCCTGCCGCCCACCGAGCCACCCGCCCAGCCGGCCCCCAAGCCTGCCGCCAGCAACCCGGCGCCGGCCGCGCCCGCGCCGGCTCAGCAGCCCGCCAGCAGCGCGCCGACGCGGCTGGTGATCGGCGACATCAACCTCGACTACCGCCCGGTGTCGGTTGGCCTCGACCGCAACAATGTGCCGATCGTGCCAAACCACGATGTCGGCTGGTACAACCTGAGCGCCGGGCCGGGCCAGGGCGAGAATATTGTGCTGTGGGGGCACGTGCTGCGCTTCCGCAGCGCCCCGAATATCGCCGCGCCATTCGCCCACCTGAAAGAGCTCAAGCCGGGCGCCAGCGTAGTGCTGTACGACGCCGCCGGCGCCGCGCATAGCTACGTCATCACCCGGCAGGTGTGGGCCACGCCCGATCAGGTCGAGTATGTGCTGCCGCAGGGCAAAGAGATGGTGACGATGGTCTCGTGCATCGGCGACAAGGTCATTCAGGATGGCGAGGTGATCGACGAGAGCCACCGCCTGATCACCATCGCCGAGCCTTCCTAGAGCCAATACGTCTCATACCAAATTCGCTTGATTACTTACACTTTAGTGGGGGTTTGGGGGCGGCTTCGCCGCCCCCATTTCGTATTGTGTTGCACGACGTAGCTTCGCCACGTCGTGCAACACAATCGAGAAATAATCAAGCGAACAGCGTATCAACCAGGCGGCTGGCGCGGGCATAGCCGGCCGGCCGCGGCCAAGAGCGAGTGCGAGGGGCTACGCCCTTCGCACTCGCTCTTTTCAGGCAAGCGTTTGGGCCGAGAACGGCTACGAAGAAGAGTGAGCTTTGCCCAGCTCGTCGTGCTGCCAGCGGATCTGGCCGCGCAGCAGCAGGTTCGACGAGCGCAGCTTGAAGGCCAGATCCTGGGCGAGGTTGCGGATCACCACATAGCCGATCCGTGGGTCGGACTCGCACAGCTGGCGAAAATCGTGCTCGTACATCACGATAAGCGTGGTGGTATCGACGGCTTCGACGGTGGCCGAGCGCGCGGCGTTGTTCAGCAGGATCATCTCGCCGAAGCACTGGCCGGGGTAGAGCCGGTTGATCGTCGAGGGCGCGAACGAGCCATCGGCGCCGCGCGTGTTGATCATCACGCGCACACAGCCGTCGAGGATGATATACAGCTCATTGCCGCTGTCGCCTTCTTTGAAGATCGCCTTGCCGGCGGCGACCTTCAGCCCCCGGCAAACCGCCGCCACTTTCAGCAGCTCGGCGTCGACAAGGCCGAGGAAGATCTCGGCGCGCCGCAGGTGCTCGATCACTTTGAGGTTGGTCATAGTTGCTCTCCGGGCGGCTGGCGAATGCTGTGCTGGTAGTATAGCACAGCACGCTACTGCGGCTTGAGGCCGTATAAACCTCATCAATCGGCTTGTTCCGGGCAACTGCGCAAATAAATTGCTACACTTTCGTTTATCGAACTGTAATATACGATTCTTGGTCGTATATCTGCAAATCTCCTAAAATAGCTCTAGTTATTGGATCACTGGAGACATGGCAATGCCGCACTACAACGCAACCGATGACTCTCCGGGCTGTGATTGCCCCGAGCATGGCCCCTACGCCGACGACGAATGCCCGAAGTGTTAGACGGCCATCCCTTCATATCAGCCCGCACTACGGCGCGCGCGAGGAAAGCCCCGCGCGCGCCGGGGTTTTCATATCGCCACCCGGCCCTAAGTTAAGCCACCAGCCGTGCAGCTCGGCGCAGACCTCGGGCGGCAGCGCGGCCGGCGCGGCGCCGAGCTGGCAGCCGAAGATATAGGCGCGGGCGCTATCCTCGACGGCCACGGTAGAAGCGTAGGCCCGGCGCAGGTCGGCGCCGCAGGCCACGATGCCGTGCTGGCCCATCACCGCCGCCAGGCCGCTGCCAATCGTCGCAAGCATCAGCTCGGCGAATTGCGGCGTGCCCGAGGGCATGAACGGCGCCACCGGCACCGGCTGGCCAAGGCACGCGGCAGCCTCGGCTAGCACCAGCGGAATGGGGCGCAGCGCCGCGGCGAAGCCCGAGGCATACGGCGCGTGGCAGTGGATCACCGCGCCCACATCGGGGCGGCGGCGGTAGAACAGCGTGTGCAGCGGCGTCTCGATCGTCGGCTTCCAGCGGCCCTCGACCACCGCGCCGTCGCGGTCGACCACCACGATATCCTCGGCGGTCATGGTCGCGTAGTCGGCCGCCGATGGCGTGATCGCCACCAGGCCGCTGGCGGCGTCGAGCGCGCTGATATTGCCCTGCGAGCCGTGGGCCAGCCCATCGGCGGCCATCTGGCGGGCGTAGGCGAACACCTGGCGGCGTAATTCTTCAAGCAGCATTGCGATGCCTCCTTGTCTTTCGAACGTAGCGCCATGGTACATCAAAAGCCGCGCGCCACGGTCGATCGGCGTCATAACGATTTCTTGACAGACAACCAGCCGTACGCTATACTCGCTCCCGCCCAATCCACACGTAGTAGTCTGAGTGAGCAGCGCCGCTCGAAGTCGACGAGTATAACTCGTTTCGAAGCGCACCCGGCCATGCATTCCAGCGACGCGGGCATCGGCGAAAGTCGTGTGCCTGCGTTTCTTTTTCCCATCCCGACGCGGTGATGCGCGCGTGCGCGCTGCCGATAGTAGCTGGAGTTCACGCCAGAAGTATCACAAGGAGAGAACACATGCGAACGGGCTCATTCGTACGGTGGTCGAGCGTGCTGATCGTGCTGGCGCTGCTGCTGAGCGCCTGTGGCGGCAATGCGCCGGCCGCGAGCGGCGGCAACGCGCCGGCCGCTGGTGCCACGGCAGCCCCGGCGGCCGGGGGCGGCGCAACCACCGAGGGCAAGTTCCAGATTCCCGCCGTCGAGGACGGCAAGTTCAATATTGCGATGGTGCTGATCGGCCCGCACGACGACGGCGGCTGGTCGCAGGCGCACTACGAGGGCCTGCAGTTCGTCGAGAAGAACGTGGCGAACGTGCACACCGCGTATGTCGAGAATGTGCCCGAGGGCGCCGACTCCGAGCAGGTGTTCCGCAGCCTCTCGCGCAAGGGCTTCAACCTGATCCTGGGCACCTCGTTCGGCTTCATGGATCCGATGGCTACGGTGGCCGAGGAGTTCCCCAAGATCACCTATGTGCACATCAGCGGCTTCAAGACGAACAACAAGAACTTCGGCAACCTGTTCGGCGCGATGGAGAGCATGAAGTACCTGGCGGGCATGCTGGCCGGCGCGCGCGCCAAGAAGGACGGCAACCCCAAGCTCGGCTACATGGCCACGTTCCCGATCCCCGAGGAGCTGCGCCTGGGCAACGCCTTCGCGCTGGGCATGCGCAAGACATGCCCCGAGTGTACGCTCGACGTGCGCTGGATCAACACCTGGCACGACCCGGTGAAGGAGAAAGAGGGCGCGGCCTCGCTGTTCGACGCCGGCGCGCAGGTGGTGTTCACCGGCGCCGACACGCCCGCCTCGGCCGACGTGGCCCAGGAGAAGGGCAAGTGGGGCATCACCTACGACTGGGCTGGCGGCTGCAAGGTCGAGCGCTGCCTCACCGCGCCGTACTGGAACTGGGGCCCGATCTATGCCAAGGTGGCCAAGGGCGTGCAGGATGGCAGCTATAAGGTCGGCTACGACTACTTCGACGCCGACAGCGGCGGCCTTGGGCTATATGGCTTTATGGAGGGCCAGCAGCCGACCAAGGGCGTGGCCGACCTGCCGCCCGAGGTGATCCAGCAGGTGAAGGACACGCTGGCCAAGATGCAGAAGGGCGAGTTCACGCGCTTCGACGTGTTCTCCGGCCCGATCAAGGACAACACCGGCAAGGAGGTCGTGCCCGCAGGCGCCAAGCTTGAACAGGGCGACCTCGACCAGTTCGACAAGAAGTCGGGCTGCAAGTTCTGCATGTACTGGTGGGCCGAGGGCGTGAGCGCCGAGCTGCCGAAGGCCAGCTAGGCCGCGCGAGGCGACAAGGAGAGCGCGAGGCAAAGAGACGCGCTCTTTCGCCCCAGCTCTCCTTGTCGCCTGAGTTTCAACAAGATAGTGCTGCAACCATGACAGATACGCCGAATGTCGTCACCATGCGCGGTATTGTCAAGCGCTTCCCCGGCGTATTGGCAAGCGATCATGTCGACTTTGATCTGCGGCGCGGCGAGATCCACGCGCTGCTGGGCGAGAACGGGGCCGGCAAAAGCACGCTGATGAACATCCTGGCCGGCCTCTACCGCGCCGACGCCGGCGCGATCGAGGTGCACGGCAAGGCGGTGCAGTTCGGCTCGCCGCGTCAGGCCATCCAGGCCGGCATTGGCATGATCCACCAGCACTTCATGCTCGTGCCGTCGCAGTCGGTCACCGAGAACATTCTGCTAGGGCTGACGCACCCACGCTTCTGGCTGCGCCTGGCCGAGAACGAGCGCGTGGTGTCCGAGCTGGGCGAGCGGTTCGGCCTGAAAGTCGACCCCAAGGCCAAGATCTGGCAGCTCTCGGTTGGCGAGCAGCAGCGCGTCGAGATCCTCAAGATGCTGTATCGCGGCGCCGACGTGCTGATCCTCGACGAGCCGACGGCGGTGCTCGGCCCGCAAGAGACCGAGCAGCTGTTCAAGACGCTGCGCAACATGACCCAGCAGGGCAAGTCGATCATCTTCATCAGCCACAAGCTCAACGAAGTTATGTCGATCGCCGACCGAGTGACGGTGATGCGGCGCGGCCGCGTGACCGCCGCCGACGTGGCGACGAAGGGCAGCACCACCGCCGAGCTGGCGCGCCTGATGGTCGGGCGCGACGTGCTGTTCCGGGTGCATCGCGAGGCGCAGGAGCCAGGGCCGGTGGTACTGCAGATCGAAGATCTGCACGCCGACAACGACCGCGGTGTGCCGGCGCTGCGCGGCCTGAGCCTGGAGGTGCGCGCCGGCGAGATCGTGGGCCTGGCTGGGGTGGCCGGCAACGGCCAGCGCGAGCTTTCGGAAGTGATCACCGGGCTGCGGCGCGCCAAGAGTGGCCGGGTGCGGCTGAACGGCGAGAACCTGACCAACCAGCCGGTGCGCAAGGCGATCGAGCGCGGGCTGGCGCACGTGCCCGAAGACCGCAACAAAGTCGGCAGCTCGCCCAACCTCAGCCTGACCGACAACCTGATCATGAAGCAGTACGCCGAGGAGCCGATCGGGCGCGGCTGGCGGCTCGATGCCGGCGAGGCGGCCGCCTTCGCCAACCGGCTCAAGCACAGCTACGAGATCAGCGCGCCATCGGTCGAGACGCAGGCGCGCCTGCTCTCGGGCGGCAACCTGCAGCGCCTGATCCTGGCGCGCGAGATCAGCACCAAGCCCAAGGCGATGATCGCCATGCAGCCGACGCAGGGGCTCGACGTGGGCGCGGTAGAGGTGGTGCACAACCTGCTGCTCGAGCAGCGCAAGCAGGGCGTGGCAATTCTGCTGGTCTCGGAAGAGCTCGAGGAGCTGCTGTCGCTGAGCGACCGGATCGCCGTGATCTACGAGGGCACGATCGTCGGCGATGTCGAGTCCGGCGATGTCGAGTGGATCGGCCAGCTCATGACTGGCTCGTCAGGAGCGCTATGAGTGCGGAAGTGCCTGTTTCCCCGCGGCGCGGGCTGCCGTTCGGCGTGCGCGCCGTGCCGCGCGAGGTTGTGCCTGCCTGGCTGCCGCCGCTGGTATCGATCGGCGCGATTGTGCTGGCGCTCGCGATCGGCGCGATTGTGCTGGCGCTGGTGGGCGGCGACCCGCTGGCGGCGTATGGCCAGATCGCCCGATCGTCGTTCGGCAGCATTGATGTCTTCTCCGACACGCTGATCAAAGCCATCCCGCTCATGATCGTTGGGCTGGCGTGCTCGGTCGCCTTCCGCATGCGGCTGTGGAACATTGGCGCCGAGGGCCAGTTCTTCATGGGCGCGTGGGGCGCCAGCGCGGTGGTGCTCATCCCGCTGGTGGCCGAAGACACCTCGCGCTGGCTGGTGATCCCGCTGATGCTGCTGGCCGGCATGGCCGCCGGTGCGCTGTGGGGCTTCATCCCTGGGGTGCTGAAGGCGCGCTTCAACGTCAACGAGATCATCTCGACGCTGATGCTCAACTACATTGCGATCGCCTGGAACGACTTCTTTATCTTCGGCGTCTGGAGCGAGGGCGGCTTCCAGATGAGCAAGACATTCCCGAAGAACGCCTGGCTGCCGCGCCTGACCGACTATGCCGATTATGTCGACTGGTTCAGCGGGCTGACGACGCACATGGGCCTGCTGTTTGCGCTGGTGGCCGTCGTCGTGGTGTGGCTGATCCTATACCACAGCCGCTGGGGCTACGAGATCCGGCTGATCGGCGACAACCCGCGCGCGGCGCAGTATGCCGGCGTGCCGATCGCGCGGCACACCGTGCTGGTGCTGATGCTCTCGGGCGCGCTCGCCGGCCTGGCGGGCATGTCGGAAATCAGCGGCGTGGTGCACCGGCTGCAGGGCCAGATCTCGCCGGGCTACGGCTTCACCGGCATCATCGTGGCCTGGCTGGCCAAGCTCAACCCGTTCGTGATCGTGATCGTGTCGATCCTGTTTGGCGCGCTGATCCTGGCCGGGCGCGAGATCCAGCCCTCGGGCATCCCCAAGATGATCCAGGGCATCATCCTGGTATGCCTGATCGCCAGCGACTTTCTGCTGCGCTACCGCGTGCGGCTGCAGCGCGTTGAACGTTTGAACGCCTGAATGCGAGCACGCTGTTTAACCTTCTAAGCTTGCAACCTGCAACCAAAGGAACGTATGGATCCAACCATCATCCTGCAGGCGGGCGTGGCGAGCGGCACGGTGCTGCTGTTCGCCACCATCGGCGAAATTTTTGCCGAGCGCGCCGGCGTGCTGAACCTGGGCGTCGAGGGCATGATGCTGATGGGCGCGATGACAGCGTTCAGCGTGGCGCTGCTGACCGGCAACGCCTGGCTGGGGGTGCTGGCGGCCATGCTGGTGGCCGGGCTGCTGAGCCAGCTGCACGCGCTGATCACCATCCACCTGCAGGCCGACCAGGTGGTGAGCGGGCTGGCGCTCACGTTTGTGGGCACCGGCCTGAGCCTGGTGTTCGGCGAGGGGCTCAGCAAGGCCGGCGGGGGCGCGCTGATCGAGCCATTCTCGATCCCGCTGCTCGCCAGCATCCCGGTGGTCGGGCCGATCTTCTTTGCCAACCAGAGCCCGCTGGTGTACCTGGGCTACCTGCTGGCCCCGGCCGCCTGGTACTATGTCTACCACACCCGCCCAGGCATGAACCTCCGCGCGGTGGGCGAATACCCGGCCGCGGCCGACTCGATGGGCGTGAATATCTATCGCCTGCGCTACCTGTACGTGTTTGTCGGCGGGGTGCTGGCCGGGCTGGCCGGCGCGACGATCAGCCTGGCGGTGTCGCCGGGCTGGTTCAGCGAGCTGACGACTAGCGGCCAGGGGTGGATCGCCGTGGGCCTGGTGATCTTCGCGCAGTGGAACCCGCTGCGCGCGATGTTCGGCGCGTACGCCTTTGGCGCGCTGCGGCGGCTGATTCTCGACATTCAAGGCCCGACGGTGCTTTTTGGCGCGCGCAACCCGTTCTTCTATAACCCGTACCTTGGCTTCTTCCTGCAGATGCTGCCGTACGCCTTCACGATCATTATTCTGGTGCTCGGCTCGCGCGAGGCGGTGCGCAACCGCCTGGGCGCGCCGGCCGCGCTGGGCCTGCCGTATGTGCGCGGCGAGCGAGGGAGGTAGGCTATGGCCGATGAGTACGTGCTCGATACCCCGGCCGTGCGCGCGTTTGTCGGCGCGGTACGCCAGGCGCTGGCTGCGGCCCCGCCCGATCAGGCGATGCACGCCATGCGGCCGGCCTTCGCCGCGCTGCTGGCCGACGAGGGCTGGCTGCCCGAGGCGTTTCGCCAGCCCGACACCAGCGGCGGCATGGGCGGCGGCATCGCCACCTGGCTGATCTACCGCGCCGCCGACGGCGGGCTGTCGCTGTTCGCGCTGGTGGTGCCGCCCGGCGCGGCCACGCCCGTGCACGATCACCTGGCGTGGGGGTTGGTCGGGCTGTACGCCGGCGAGCAGGACGAAGAGGTGTTTCGCCACGCCGGGCCTGCCGATGCCCAGCGCGCGCCGCTTGCGCTGGCCGAGCGCAACCACCTGCGCCCCGGCGATTTCTACGTGCTGCTGCCGCCCGAGGGCGACATCCACCGCGTGGCCACGACTTCGGCCACGCCGTCGGTGAGCATTCACCTGCTCGGCAACGATACCGGCTGCACCTGGCGCCACGCCTATACCCCTGAAGATGGCGGCGTGCGCGAGTTTCGCTCGGGCTGGAGCAACTCGCCCTGCAGCTGAGCCCACCCGCGCGCTACACCACCTCCATCCCGCCACCTTGCGGCCTAGCTGCGCGCCCGCCGCGAGGCTAGCCAGCCGCCCAGCACCATCGCCGACCCAACCAGCAGCAGCCAGGCCGGCCGGTCGGCTGGCGCGCCAGTGCGCGGTAGGCTGCGTGGCTGGTTGGGCGGCGCTCCACCCGCTGGGCCTAGCGGTAGCGTTGGCGCTGGTGTGGCCAGCGTGCCCGACGCCGGCGCGGCCGGCGTTTCGGCCGGCGCGGCTGGCGTAGCAGCGGGCGTCTCGGCCGGCGCGGCTGGCGTAGCCGAAGCAAGCTCGCCGGTCGGCGTCGCCTCTGGCGTGTCGGTGGGGGCGGGCGGGCGCGGCCGGCGCGTTGGAGTGGGCGGCGCCGGCGAGGCGGTAGGCGAGGGCGAAGGCCCCGGCGCACCTGCGGCCCACTGGATCTGTGCCGCCGCGCTGGCGGTAAGGCTGGCGCTCTCGGCCTGCACCAGCCGCTGGGTCGGGTGGCTGGGGTCGTGCTCGGAGTAAACAGTGCCAGCATCGAGCTCGTAGGACAGCGCCGCGCGCACGCTGCTTTGGCCCGCGCCGGTGCCTACCACCCAGAAGCTCGCGGCGCCCTGCGCGTCGAGGGTGATCTGCTGCTGCTGCTGGCCGCCGCTGGCGCCGCTGGCGTCGGTGAGCGCGGCCGGCCCATCGACTGCGACCGTCAGCGGCTGGCCGGCGTCGGCCGGGCCGGCGCGCACGCTGTAGGCCACCACCTGGCCGGGCGCAGCGCTCGTGGCGGCTGGCTCGATCGCCAGGTCGGGCGCCTCGGTGCGGTGCGGCGGGCAGGGCTTACCGCGCGCCTCGTTCGCAAGCGCAATCGCGCGGTCGCGCACCGCCGCGTCGGCCACTGTCGCGAGGTCGAGGTTGTCGGAGAACGCCCAGATCGCCAGCTGGCGCGCGGCGGCCTCGTCGGCGGTGGTGGCGCTCGATGCCGGGTAGGTGTCGAGCAGGTAGCGGATCTGGCAGCCGTTGGGCAGCTCGGCAACCGATCCGCCGCTGGTGTAGCGGTCGCCGGCGCTCACGCGCACGTCGAGCTGAATACAGAACACCGGCACGTCCGAGCCGTCGTCGAGCCGGAACTTCAGCACCCCAGCCCAGTCGTTGCGCGGCTTGCCGTTGTGGCTGAAAGCGACCTGCCGGCCCTGCACCTTGCCGATAAAGGTGCCGCTGAGGGGCTGCGCCAGCGCAGCCACGGGCGCCAGCAACGCCAGCACGGCGAGCAGTGCCAGCAAGTTGCGCCAGCCGTGCCCGGTAGCGCGCGTGATTCGGTTCATATGCCATCTCTCTTTCCACGGCGCAGGCTCCTCCGCGCCAGAAGGGGAACGAGAGATGAGCAAGATATGTGCCGCGCCGCCTAACGATCAGGCCGCAAGCCAGGCGCGTCGCAGCTCGCCAAAGCGGCCCTCGCGGATGCTCGCGCGGATCTCGGCCATCAGATCGCACAGAAATGCGACATTGTGCAGGCTGAGCAGCCGGATGCCGAGCAGCTCTTGGGCGCGGAACAGGTGGTGCAGGTAGGCGCGCGAGTAGCTGCGGCAGGTGGCACAGCGGCACTGCGCGTCGAGCGGGCCGGCGTCGTCGCGCAGCGCGGCATTCAGCACATTCAGCCGCCATTTACGCGACGGGTCGCGCACCAGCGCAGCGCCATGCCGGCCCAGCCTGGTCGGGCTGACGCAGTCGAACATATCGATGCCGCGCGCCACGCCCTCGATCAGGTCGTCGACATCGCCGATGCCGAGCAGGTGCCGTGGCAGCGCGTCGGGCATGTGCGGCACGGTCATATCGACAACCTCGTTGATCTGCTGCTTGTCTTTGCCAAGCGACCCGCCGATGCACAGGCCATCGAAGCCCATCGCGCCGAGGTATTCGGCGCTGGCCTGGCGCAAGTTTTCGAACACGCCGCCGTGCACGATCCCGAACAGCGCCTGATCGGGGTTGGGCGCCGCGAACGCGAGCCCGGCGCCGCCGAGCGTCTGGCGGTGAAACGCCAGGCAGCGCGCCTCCCAGCGGTGGGTGCGCTCGAGCGAGCGCGCGGTGTAGTCGTAGCCGGCGCGAAACGGCGGCAGCTCGTCGAAGCACAGAATGATGTCGGCGCCGATGCCCTTCTGGATCTCGATGCTGCGCTCGGGCGTGAACAGGTGCTTCGAGCCATCGATGTACGAGCGAAAGATCACGCCGTTCTCGGTCACTTTCACCATGCCGGGCTTGAGCTGCGCCTGCTGCGACGGCCGGCGGCCTTTCACTTCGTCGGCGATGCCGCCGTACACCAGGCTGAAAACCTGAAAGCCGCCGCTATCGGTTAGAATAGGGCCGTGCCAGCCCATAAAGCGATGCAGGCCGCCCATCCGCGCGATCAGCTCGTGCCCAGGCTGAAGATACAGGTGGTAGGTATTACCGAGAATGATCTGCGCGCCGGCCTCGCGCACCTCGCCGGGCGTGAGCGACTTGACCGTGCCGCGCGTGCCGACGGGCATAAACACCGGCGTCTCGACCGGGCCGTGCGCGGTGTGGATCAGGCCGGCGCGCGCGCGTGTGTGTGCGTCGCGCGCGCTGATCTCAAATGAAAGTGGCATAGCGCTGTAGCGTTTCCTTAGGCATGGTTCACGCCAGCAGTTCATCGCCCGAGGGCGTAGCAGCGCGATAGATCGCGCCCGTACCGTGTCACGCGAAACCTCGGGAATTGAACCAGGCCCTAGCGAACAATGGCGCTATTCTACCAGCAATTGGCGGGCGCCGCGCCGGCGCGAAAACATGCCGCTGGCGCGTTCAATAGATGGCACGAGCTACGCAATGGAGGTTTGGGAGCGGCAAAGCCGCCCCTGAAAACCTCCCACGCGCGAGGACGCCGCGTTTCTCGTGTAGATGACACGATCGAGCAGCTGCCAGGGGAACGAGCCGCTATGGACGCGATGATCATCTGGGGCGTAGCTGTCGCCGCCGGGGTGGCGCTGTGGCTGCTGAAGACGAGCATGCTCGACCAGCCGATCAATGCCAACGCCGCACGGCTGGCGCGCATGAGCAAGGCCGAGCCCGACGCGGCGCTGCAAGAGCAGCAGAAGCGCCTGCAGCGCTCGAGCGACCTCGCCGGCTGGCTGCTGCTGGCGCTGCAGGTGCTGACGATCGCGCTGCTGCCGGCCTGGCCGAGCGCGCGGATCTACGAGGCCATGCAGTCGGCCGCATTCGGCTGGCTGGTGATCGCGACGCTGATCCTGCTGCTTCAGCTCGAGCTGTCGCCGTTCTTCTACCAGTCGATCGCGCGCATGCGCCTGCGCGGGCTGGCCACGGGCGCGCTCACCGGCGCGATCGCCCTCGGCGCGCTGCTGATCATTGTCACGCTGCCGCTGGCCGAGCACGCTGGCGTTCCTCACCCGGTCGACCTAGCGAGCGTGCGCCGCTTTCTGCTGGGCAACATGGCCTTCTGCGGCGGGCTGACGCTGCTCCGCGAGCAGCGGCGGCGCGTGCGCAGCGGCGATATGCTGCGCTACGGTGCGCGCGACAGCCTCTACGTGGCGCTGCAGCTGCTGATTGTGTTTAACGTGGCCGCCATGGCTATCGCCGCGCCGCTGATCATGATTGTGCAGATCACCGGTCTACTCGACCCGCGCCAGACGATCGCGGCTAGCCTGAACCTGCTGGCGTTTATCTGGACGTGCGTGTCGATCGCGTACCTGTTTCTCTACTTCCTGCGCCGCGTCAGCCAGGCGCGCGGCTTTTCGTGGCTCGACCCGCCCAACTGGCGCGTGGCAATGCCGCACCTGCGCTACAACTTCCGGGCCTACGGCGCGCTTCAGGTGCTCACGTTCGCCGTGGTGCTGGCGGCAGTGCTGGCGCTGAGCCGCCCCGGCCAGCTGTTCGGCTGGCTCGGCGGGTGGCGGCGCGGCGCGCTGGCGGCGGGCGCACTGCTGGCCGGCGTGGCGCTGCTGCTCTACCGCAACCGCCCGCCCGAGTCGCGCGGGCTGGCCTGGCTGCGGCCGGCGCGCTGGCCCGGCGCGCTGGCCCGCGCCTTCCGCAACCGCCAGGCGCCGCCGCTCGCCGACATTGTGCGCGTCACGTACCTGCGCGCGCTGCTGCCGGGCGCCCAACACGACGAGCAGCTGGCCGAGCGCGTGGCTCAGGCGGCGGTGATCGCGCCGCTGGCGGGCCAGCCCGGCCCCGAGGTCGTGCGCTTCGACATTATCGGCGACCCCGGCGAGGGCGACGAGAGCCAGCTCTACCCCACCAACCGCCGCCACGGCGCCGCGCGCCAGCAGATCAGCGCCTCGAAAGAGCGCAAGCCGGCGGCCTCGGCCGACGACCTGCTGCTGCGCGCGCTGATAGACCCGGCCGCCCCAGCCGACGACGCCGAGTCGATCGATTTCTCGATCGTCAGCTCGGATGTGATCTACCCCGGCGGCGAAATCTTCGACTACGAGCGGGCGTTCTACCGGCCGAACGCGCCGCGCGACAAGCACGGGCGCATGTTCGAGTATGGCCACGGGAGCGACCGGCCCGGCGCGCTCAACGAGATTCTCGACCGCTCGCCGCCCTGCTATGCCATCCCCGGCAACCACGACTGGTACGACAGCCTGCACGGCTTTCTGCTGAACTTCAGCTACAACGCGGCGATTGGCGCACCGGCGCCGGGCCTGGCGCGGCTGAAAGATATGCCCTGGGATTGGCGGCCCTGGCGGCGCGCCGACCGGCGGCGCGCCGCCGCGCTGCGCCGGCGCTATCGCCTGCGCGCGATCGGCGGACTGGTAGGCCAGCCCGCCACGCAGCAGCGGCTCTCGTTTTTCGAGGTCGCACTCGGCGAGGCGCCGCTGAGCGTGTTTGGGCTCGACAACGGCGTGACCGGCTCGGTCGACGTTATTCAGTACCGCTGGCTTGAGCGGCGCCTCGCCGAAATTCGCGCTGGCAGGGACGGCGCGCAGCGCTATATCATCGTGCTGGTGGGCAACCCGCTGTATGTGGATGGCCGCTTCGACGGCAGCGCCGAGGCGCCCGATGCCGCCGCGCCACAGCCGCAGCGCTCGTACTCGCCGCGCGAGATCTACGAGCTGCTGCGCCGCTACCAGGCCGATGTGGTGATCGGCGGCGACACGCACGCCTACCAGCGCTATGAGGTGCGCTACTACGACGAGCAGGGGCGCGAGCATACCATGCACCACATCGTCAACGGCGGCGGCGGCGCGTACCTTTCGCCGCCAATGGACGCGGGCTGGCTCGATTTCGCGCAGGGCCTGGCGCCGCGCCTCAGCAAGCGCGGCGTGTACCACCCCGGCGTGTGGGGGCGCGACGCCGCCGCCGACGGGCGCGCCGACGAGGCGACGCTGCACGACGTATTCCCGACCATGAACGAGATGATGGCGAAGTTTGTGTGGAGCCAGGCCGATGCGGGGCAGGCAGCCGGCCCGTACCACCGCATCAGCGCGCCGATCGCGCTCTACAGGCGGCTCGAAACCTGGCTGCGCCGGCAGTATGTGCGCGGCGCGCTCGCCAGCGGCTTCACCAACGCGCTCAACCACGACGAGCACCCGCTACTCCAGAGCTACGTGCGCGTCGAGCTTGTCCGGCACGGCGACAGCTGGCAGCTGCGGCTTGTGCCGTACATGGAGCAGGGCGACGAGCTGCAGCGCCAGGATGCGCGCCAGCTGGTGCTGCCCGAGCGGCCAGCTGCCCCCGAAAATACGCCCTACGAATGAAACCAATACATCACCCTGCTGCGTTATATCTCATGAAGGCCGCGCACCGCCGCGCATACCGGCAGCGCACGCCGCTAACACATGAGGTATACGGCGATGTTCAAATTGCTATCGTTTCAGCTTCGCGCGATTCTGACGCGCGGTGCTCTGCTCTACCGCGCTGCGCTGCTGGCCGGCCTGGGCGCGTTTGCCGCGCTGGCCGCGATGCTGGTGTTTAAGGCAGCAGCCGGGCCTGCCGGCGACCCGACGCGTATCGCGCGGCTGCTGGCGGCGTTCAACGGCAATTACTTGATCGAGCTGGGGCTGTTTAGCGCTGTGGCTCTGGGCTACTGCCACTGGGCGCTGGACATGCTCGCCGGGCTGAGTGCCGAGCGCCCGCACGCCGCGCTGCGGATCAGCGCCGAGGCGCTGTTTGTGCTGGCCGTAGCCGCAGCCGGCGCGGCGCTGCTGGCCTGGAACCTGGCCCTGCTCTAGCCGGAACGCAGGAGCGGGCCATGTGCGGCTTTGCCGCGCATGGTCCGCTCCTGCATCCAGCCGCCCTGTACGCCCGCCTACTCGTCGAACTCCCAGCCTTGCTGGCTGGCGAGCTGGCGCAGCGCGCGCGCCAGCGACTCGACCTGCTTAAGCAGCAGGCGCACCTTCATTGGCGCGCCGGTGTCGCTCTTCACCCACTTCACCAGATCGCCCTCGACGTGCGCGCGCGCGAGGCGGTCGGTCTCGTCGAGCATCTGGTCGAGCGAGCGGATGCGAAACACGCGCGCCTTGTTCTTCGGCTGGTTCTCGAGCGTCTCGTCCTCGACGCCGAGAAAGCCGGCGTCGTCTTTCGGCTCGTCCTCGTCGTCCCACAGGTCGCTGTCGTCGTCCTTCTCCACCACCGCGGCCGCGCTCGTCTTCCCGAGCGGCCCGCCGCCAGCCGGGGCCGCCGGCTGGCCCACCAGCTCGCGCTTCAGCTCGACGCCCTGCTCCAGCGCGCTGAGCGCGTCGTCGAGCGACAGGTTCGGGTTGGCGGCGAAGTACGACGAGAGGCGGCTCAGCTCGGCGGCCGACATTCCCTCGTCGACGGCGGCGTGCGCCAGCTCGACCTGCGTGCGCGGGTTCGGGATGCGCCGCAGATGCTGAGCCTGGGTGACGCTCAAGTCGCCGGCGCGCAGCAGCAGCTGGATCTCCTCGGGCAGGTCGAGCAGGCCAAGGTAGCGCCGCACCGTGCGCGCCGAAAGCCCGACCGCGCGCGCCGTCGCCTCGTCCAGCTCGCCCTCGTTGTGCGCCTGGCCGGCCGCGAGCTGCTCGCGCAGCCGCAGAAACGCGCGCGCCTTCTCGAGGTCGTTCAGATCCTGCCGCTGGACATTCTCGGTCAGCTGCTGGATGAGCGTGCGCGGATCGTCGGAATCAAGGATGATGCAGGGCACACGCTCGAGCCCCAGCCGCAGCGCGGCCTCGCGGCGGCGGTTGCCGTACACCACCTGGTAGCGCCCCGCGCCGGCCTCGATCACGCCGATCGGCTGGAGCAGCCCGTGCTCGGCGATCGTGGCGGCCAGCCCCTCGACATTGCCGGGATCCTCGCGCACGCCGTTTGGGTCGGCGGCAAGCGCGCGCGGGTCGAGATACAGCAGTTTCATGGATATCTCCGCAGCACAATGCACGAGCCGCCGGCCGAGCCCATACGCGCCGGCGATTCGCACGTTTAAACAACACACCTGTTCGATTGAGGAGTATAGCAGAAGAAAGCCATGTCGGCAAAAACGCTCGCGCGCGCGCAGGCAAAATCCTACTTGACAGCTTTGTCACTTCTAGAGTATACTCACGCCAGTCCGATTGTACGAAGCGACACAAGCTCTATGAGTCGTCTGAACCACAGCCTCCTCCTAGGCCTCGTACTTGTAGCCCTGATTATTATCACGGGCCTATAAGTGTTTGGGAGGAAGCAAAGTCAGCGCGGCGAAAGTCAACTGCCAGGCCCCTCCCGAACACGGAGGGGCCTTTCGCTTATGCCCTTTGGACGGATCGCGCGGCGCGGCACGGTTCGCCCAGCTAGCCGAAAGCACTCGCCATGATCAAGCAACTCAAAAAGCTGCTGGAGCAACTGCTGACGCCGCACCAGCCCGCGCCCGTGCCGGTGCCAGTGCCGGTGCGTGGGCCGCGGCGCACGCGCTAGCCGAAGGTTATTGATGCTGCCGGCGCTGGCAGCCCCCGGCCACGCGTGGCCGCGAGCATCGCCGCTCGAAATCGCCATAGCTGATTGACGCAACCGAATCGCCGGCTCGCCGGCACGACCCCGAGGTCGCCGAACCTGGGCGCCGGATGGCGCACCCGTAGGAGAGCTTTGCTATGCGTTCAGACACGATCAAGCGCGGATTCGAGCGCGCGCCCCACCGCAGCTTGCTGCGCGCCACCGGCCAGATCCGCGACGAGTCCGACTTTGAGAAGCCGTTTATCGCGATCTGCAACTCGTACGTCGACATTATCCCCGGCCACGTGCACCTGCAGGAGTTCGGCCGGGTGGTGAAAGAGGCAGTGCGCGCGGCCGGCGGCGTGCCGTTCGAATTCAATACGATCGGCGTCGACGATGGCATTGTGATGGGCCACGAGGGCATGCGCTACTCGCTGCCGTCGCGCGAGCTGATCGCCGACTCGGTCGAGACAATGGCGGCCTCGCACTGCTTCGACGCGATGATCTGCATCCCGAACTGCGACAAGATCACGCCGGGCATGCTCATGGGCGCCGCGCGCGTGAACATCCCGACGATCTTTATCTCGGGTGGGCCGATGCTCGCCGGCCAGGACGAGCAGGGCGTCAAGAGCGACCTGATCACGGTGTTCGAGGCGGTGGGCAAGCGCGCCGCCGGCAAGATGACCGACGCGCAGCTGCTCAAGCTCGAACAGATCAGCTGCCCGACGTGCGGCAGCTGTAGCGGCATGTTCACCGCGAACTCGATGAACTGCCTGTGCGAAGCCCTCGGTATCGCCCTCCCGTTTAACGGAACCCTCCCCGCCGTATCCCCCGAACGCCACGAGCTCGCCCGCAAAGCCGCCAGCCAGATCATGGAGCTGGTAGCGCGCAATATCCGCTTCCGCGACATCGTCACCGCCGAGGCGATCGACAACGCCATGGCGCTCGACGTAGCCATGGGCGGCAGCACCAACACCGTGCTGCACGTGCTGGCGCTCGCGCGCGAAACCGGGCTCGACTACCCAATCGCGCGCTTCAACGACGTGTCGGATCGCACCCCGCACCTGGCCAAGGTGTCGCCGGCGTGGGATGGGCCGAAGCAGTGGCATATTCAAGACGTGCACGCCGCCGGCGGCGTGCCGGCAATTCTGGCCGAGCTGGCCAAGCGCCCCGGCGTGCTGAAGCTCGACGCGCAGACTGTGACCGGCAAGAAGCTGGGCGAGAACCTGGCCCACGCCGAGCGCCGCGGCGACGAGTGCATCCGCGATGTCGATAGCCCGCACTCGCAGCGCGGCGCGCTCAGCGCACTGTTCGGCAACCTCGCGCCCGAGGGCTCGATCATCAAGGTCGGCGCGGTCGACCAGCACGAGATGGCGTTTCGCGGCCCGGCGCGCGTGTTCGACAGCGAGGAGCTGGCGACCAACGCCGTGGTGAACGGCAAGATCAACCCTGGCGACGTGATCATCGTGCGCTACGAAGGCCCGCGCGGCGGCCCGGGCATGCGCGAGATGCTGGCGCTCACCAGCATGGTCAAGGGCATCCCCGAGCTGAGCAGCACCACCGCGCTGATCACCGATGGCCGCTTCAGCGGCGGCACGCGCGGCCTGTGCATCGGCCACGTCTCGCCCGAGGCCGCCGAGGGCGGCCCGATCGGGCTGATCCGCGACGGCGACATTGTGAATATCGACCTGAGCGCGCGCAAGCTCGACGTAGAGGTAGGCGACGACGAGCTGGCCGCGCGGCGGGCCGAGTGGCAGGCGCCGGCGCCCAAGTACGCGCGCGGCTGGCTGGCGCGCTACACGCGCCTGGTGACGAACGCGAGCAACGGAGCGATCCTCGAATAGTTTTGAGTTCTCAGTTCTGAGTTAAGAGTTGCGAAGGTGCAACGCGATAGCTCACAACTCAAAACTCAACACTCAAAACTTTAGGAGCAATTGCATGTCAGATCAACGAACCGGCGCACAGATCATGTGCGAGGCGCTCATCCGCGAGAACGTCGAGGTGATGTTCGGCATCCCCGGCGGCGCGATCATGCCATTCTACTACGCCATGTGGGAGTACCGCGACAAGCTGCGCCACGTGCTGTGCCGGCACGAGCAGGGCGCCGGCCACGCCGCCGAGGGCTACGCCCGCGCCACCGGGCGCGTGGGCGTGTGCATCGGCACCAGCGGCCCAGGCACCACCAACCTCGTCACGCCGATTGCCGACGCGATGATGGACAGCACGCCGATGCTGGCGATCACCGGCCAGGTGTACAGCCACCTGCTCGGCAAAGACGCCTTTCAGGAGACCGACATCGTCGGCATTACCATGCCGATCACCAAGCACAACTACCTGGTGAAGAACGTCAACGACCTGCCGTATGTGTTCAAGGAGGCCATCCATATCGCCACCACCGGCCGCCCCGGCCCGGTGCTGGTCGATATCACCAAGGACGCGATGCTGGCGAAGATCGTGCCGAACTGGAATGTGAAGCTGAGCCTGCCGGGCTACAAGCCAAACTACCTCGGCAACCGCAAGCAGGTGCGCGAGGCCATCCGCATGCTCTCGCAGGCCAAAAAGCCGCTGATCATGGCTGGCAACGGCGTGATCCAGGCGGGCGCGACCGAGGAGCTGCGCCAATTTGCCGAAGAGCTGCGCGTGCCGGTGGTGACAACGCTGCACGGCATTGGCGCCATCCCCGAAGATCACCCGCTGAACATCGGCATGCCGGGCATGCACGGCTGGGTGCACGTCAACAAGGCCATCCAGGAGTGCGATGTGCTGTTCAACATCGGCGGGCGCTTCGACGACCGCGTGACGGGCAAGGCCAGCACGTTCGCGCCGCACGCCAAGGTGATCCACGTCGACATCGACCCGAGCGAGATCGGCAAGAATGTGAAAGTGGCCATCCCGATTGTGGGCGATGCGCGCCAGGTGCTGCAGACGATGCTCGACGAGATGCCCGGCGACGAGGAGTTCAAGGAGCTGCACGAGAACGCCCGCGAGTGGATGCGCCACATCCACGAGATGCAGGCCAAGCACCAGCCCAAGCAGCAGTACCTGAGCCGCCCCGACACCGCCGCGCTCATGCCGCACGACGTGTACTCGACCTTCACCCGGATCGTAAACGAGCGCGGCAACTACCGCGTGGTCACCGATGTCGGCCAGCACCAGATGTGGGCCGCGCAGCTGATCGACTGGTTCCGGCCGCGCACGCATATCACCAGCGGCGGCGCCGGCACCATGGGCTTCGCAGTGCCGGCCGCGCTTGGCGCGGCGATGGCCTACCCGAACGAGACGATCTGGGCGATCTGCGGCGACGGCGGCTTCCAGATGACCAACCAGGAAATGCAGACGATCATGCAGGAGGGCCTGCACAACATCAAGGTCGCGATCATCAACAACGGCTACCTCGGCATGGTGCGCCAGTGGCAGGAGCTGTTCGAGGGCAAGCGCTACAGCGGCACGCCGCTCTCGGGGCCGAACTTCCAGAAGCTGGCCGAGGCCTACGGCTGGAAGGGCATCACCGTCGAGCGGATCGAAGATGTCGAGGCCGCGATCGAAGAGGCCTACGCCACCGACGGCCCGGTGCTGATCGACTTCCGCGTCGAGCGCGAAGTGAACGTGTGGCCCATGGTGCCGCAGGGCAAGAGCATCGGCGAAACGATCACCGACGCGTCGCAGGTGTAATTGCAGATTGGCAAGGGGCGGGCTATCGCGCGCCCGTACAATGTCAAAAGGAGCAACCGTTGAAAATCCAAAAGCATACGATTGTCGCACTGGTGCAAGATCGGCCGGGCGTGCTCAACCGCGCCGTGAGCCTGTTCCGCCGCCGCGGCTTCAATATCGAGAGCCTGGCCGTGGGCCATAGCGAGACGCCCGGCGTCAGCCGGCTGACGCTGGTGGTCGAGGCCGAGGATGTCGAGCAGGTGACCAAGCAGCTCTACCGGCTGATCGAGGTGCTGAAGGTCAGCGATGTGACGCACGACCCGACCGTCGAGCGCGAGATGGTGCTGGTGAAGATCCACGCGCCCTCGGCTAGCCGGCCCGAGGTGGTGGCGCTCATCGGCGTGTTCGGCGCCAAGATCGTCGACATCGGCTACAACACCATGGTGATCGAGATGACCGGCACGCCCTCGAAGGTCGAGAACTTTGTCGAGGTGATCCGCCCGTTCGGCGTGAAAGAGATGATGCGCACCGGCCGGATCGCCATGGTACGCGGCGCGCACACCCACCAGGCGCCGGCCGACGCCGCCGACAGCGGCAACGGCCACGTATCGGCCGATGCGGTGGCGCTGAACTAGAGTCTCGTGGCGGGGCGGTTTGCGAACCGCCCCTCGCTATGTGCGGGCTGGGCCACCTATTTAGAACCCCACCCCCTGCCCCCTCCCCGGGCGCGGGGAGGGGGTACAGTTGTCAGGCTGGCGGACGCTACGCGCCCGCACCAGCCTGACACAACACCCCCTCTCCCTTTGGGAGAGGGGGCAGGGGGAGAGGGCCATCGCTGACTGCGACGCTCGTAAGCGACAATGTCTGTCGTTCCGATTCAATAATGAGGAGATCATGGCAGAGCTTTTCTACGACAACAACGCCGACCTTGACCGCCTGAAGGGCCGCCCGATTGCGGTGATCGGCTTTGGCAGCCAGGGCCACGCCCACTCGCTCAATCTCAAGGACAGCGGCCTCGACGTGCGCGTGGGCCTGTACGAGGGCTCGAAGAGCTGGGCCAAGGCCGAGGCGGCCGGCCTGCGCGTGCTGCCGGTGGCCGAGGCGGCGAAAGAGGCCCAGATCATTATGATCGTCACGCCCGACACCGGCCAGGCCGCGCTCTACCGCGACCACATCGCGCCGCACCTGAGCGCCGGCAAGACGCTGATGTTCGCGCATGGCTTCAACATCCGCTTCGGCCAGATCGTGCCGCCGAAAGACGTGGACGTGAGCATGATCGCGCCCAAGGCGCCCGGCCACCGCGTGCGCGAGGTGTTCACCCAGGGCGGCGGCGTGCCGGCGCTGGTGGCCGTGCACCAGGATGCCTCGGGCCACGCCTTTGAGGACGCGCTGGCCTACGGCAAGGGCCTGGGCAACACGCGCGCCGGCGTGCTGAAGACCACCTTCGCCGAAGAAACCGAGACCGACCTGTTCGGCGAGCAGAGCGTGCTGTGCGGTGGCGTGTCGGCGCTGGTAAAGGCCGGCTTCGAGACGCTGGTCGAGGCCGGCTACCAGCCCGAGGTGGCCTACTTCGAGTGCATGCACGAGCTGAAGCTGATCGTCGACCTGTTCTACCAGGGCGGCCTCAACTACATGCGCTACTCGGTGTCGGATACTGCCGAGTGGGGCGACTATGTGGCCGGTAGCCAGATCATCAACGAGCAGACGCGCGCGGCCATGAAGCAGCTGCTGGCCAACATCCAGAGCGGCGCCTTCGCCGAAGACTGGATCGAGGAAAACCACAACGGCCGGCCGCGCTTCAACGCCGCCCGCACAACCGATATCGACCACCCGATCGAGCGCGTTGGCCGCGAGCTGCGCGCCATGATGCCGTTCGTCGGGCCTAAGGAAGTGGTGCCAGGCCAGGGCGGAGCGTAAATCGACTGAAGCCTAACGACCAAGGACGAAAGCCTGGTTTCGGTGCCGGCAAATACGTCGGCAAAGTCAAAAGGCCTTCGTCCTTGGTTCTTCGCCCTTCGTCAAGGAGATAATCCCATGGAGCCTCACGTAACCGATCACGTACGGATCTTTGATACTACGCTGCGCGACGGCGAGCAGGCGCCCGGCTGCACCATGACCAAAGAGGAGAAGCTCGAGGTCGCCCGCCAACTCGCGCGCCTGAAGGTCGATATCATCGAGGCTGGCTTCCCGGCCGCGTCGCCAGGCGATTGGGACGCCGTCAATACAATCGCGCGCGAGATCGGCACCGTCGACGGCCCAACTATCTGCGGCCTGGCGCGCGCCAACAAAGACGACATCGACAAGTGCTGGTCGGCGATCGAGCCGGCGGCGCATAAGCGTATTCATACATTTATGTCGACCTCGGATATCCACCTCGAGCACCAGTTCCGCAAGAGCCGCGGCGAGGCGCTCGAGCTGATCGGCGAGATGGTGACCTACGCGCGCAGCCTGTGCGACGATGTCGAGTTCTCGCCGATGGATGCCGGCCGCTCCGACCCGCAGTTCCTCAAAGAGGTGCTGAAGGTCGCGATCGAGTGCGGCGCCACGACCCTCAACATCCCCGATACGGTCGGCTACACCACGCCCGAAGAGTATTACGCGATGATCGACGGCATCCGGCGCAACGTGCCCGGCGCCGACAAGGTGATCATCTCGACGCACTGCCACGACGACCTGGGCATGGCCGTGGCGAACTCGCTGGCCGGCGTGCGCGCCGGCGCGCGCCAGATCGAGTGCACGATCAACGGCATCGGCGAGCGCGCCGGCAACGCCTCGCTCGAAGAAGTGGTGATGGCGCTGCACACGCGCCAGCCGTTTTTTGGCATCGAGACGAACATCAACACGCGCGAGCTGGCGCGGGCGTCGCGGCTGGTGTCGGCATGCACCGGCGTGCATGTTCCGCCGAACAAGGCGATCGTCGGCGCCAACGCCTTCGCGCACGAGTCGGGCATCCACCAGGACGGCGTGCTGAAGAACCGCCAGACCTACGAGATCATGAGCGCCGAGACGGTCGGGCTCGATGGCAACGCGCTGATCCTGGGCAAGCACTCGGGCCGCCACGCCTTCCGCACGCACCTCGAGGGCATGGGCATCCAGCTGAACGACGACGAGTTCCGCCACGTGTTTACGCGCTTCAAAGAGCTGGCCGACAAGAAAAAGGTGGTCGACGACCGCGACATCGAGGCGCTGGTGGCCGGCGAGGCGCAGCGCACGGTGGCGATCTACGAGCTTGAGTATGTGCAGGCGTTCTGCGGCACCAATGTGGTGCCCACCGCCACCGTGCGCATGCGCGGCCCCGGCGGCGAGACGCGCACCGAGTCGGCGCAGGGCACCGGCCCGATCGACGCGGTGTGCCAGGCGGTCAACAAGATCGTCGGGCGGCCGGGCGAGCTGGTCGAGTTCGCGGTCAACGCGATCACCGAGGGCATCAACGCCACCGCCGAGGTGACGATCCGCGTGCAGGAGTATGGCACGCGCGGCGCCGACGCCGAGAAGCCGAATGGCAAGGCCGAGCGCGGCCGCCAGCCGCGCGTGTTCAGCGGCTATGGCGTGAACACCGACACCGTGGTGGCGGCCGGCGAGGCCTACGTGGCCGCGCTGAACAAGCTGTTCTACGCCCGCCAGGAGCGCCAGCGCGCCGGATCGCGCCAGGACGCGCCGATCGAGGCCGTCGACCTGTTCGGGAATAGCATGCTTGGGAAGGCCGACTGACCACCCGGCTGCCAGCAGCCATCGCCGACTGGCTGCTAGCTGCTGGCAGCCGACTGCAAACTCCTATGACAACAATTGCCTACCTCGGCCCACCCGGCAGCTTCAGCGAAGAGGCGGCGGTGGCGTATGGCGGCGCCGATGCCGAATATTTACCACTTGGCAGCATGCCCGCAGTGGTGACGGCGATCGAGACCGGCGCGGCCAGCGGCGGCGTGCTGCCGATCGAAAACGTGCTGGAGGGCAGCGTCCCCACTACGCTCGACCTGCTGATCCACGAGACCGACCTGCGCATCGCCGGCGAGACGGTGATCCCGATCACGCAGTACCTGGTGGCGCGCCCGGGCATCGGCCTGACGCAGATCAAGCTGCTGTACGGCCACCCGCAGTCGCTTGGCCAGTGCCGCAAGTTCATCGAGCGCTGCCTGCCGGGCGTGGCTACGGTGGCCTCGCTCAGCAACAGCGCCGCGCCGGCCGAGGCGCTGGCCGACGAGCGGCCGGCCGCGGCGATCAGCACGCTGCGCGCCGCCCAGCTCACCGGCGCGCACATTCTGGCCAGCAGCATCAACGACCGCGCCGACAACGTGACGCGCTTCATCATCCTGGGGCGCGACGACGGCGCGCCAACCGGCGACGACAAAACCAGCCTGTGCTTTGGCTTCCCCGAAGACCGCGCCGGCATCCTGGTGGAGACGCTGCAGGAGCTGGCCAGCGCGGGCGTCAACATGACCAAGCTCGAGTCGCGGCCGAGCAAGGCCACGCTCGGCGAGTACATCTTTCTGGTCGACATCAACGGCCACCGCGCCGAGCCGCGCATCGCCGCGCTGCTGGCGCGCATCCGCGCCAAAACCGGCCTGTTCAAGGTGTTTGGCTCGTACCCTTGCTACCGAGAGAAGTAATGCGCTATAGACCAAGAGTAAAGGTGCTGCCGGCAGTCGCTCTTCGCGAGCGGCTGCCCGCCATTCAGGGCTGCTAGCATTCTTTTCGTCTTTATCCGCGTACTCGCGCGACGCTCCACGCCACCTGTTCGCACAGGCGGCCCTCGCCTTCGGCAGAGCAGTACTATTTTGTTCTTTGTTCTGCCACATTCCGCGCGAAGCGCGGAATGTGGCAGAACAGATAATCGTAAAGTACCTTGCTGCCGCAGGCAAAATGAAGCGGCTGGCGAAGACATTCTGAAATAAAAGAAGGCCGCGCAGCGGCCACATAAGGAGCTAGCAGTGCAAATCCAACTTTACGATACCACCCTGCGCGACGGCACGCAGCGCGAGGGCCTCTCGCTTTCGGCCGACGACAAAGTCAAGATCGCTCGCGAGCTCGACCAGCTTGGCGTGCACTATATCGAGGGCGGCTGGCCCGGCTCGAACCCGAAAGACGCCGAGTTCTTCCAGAAGATCCAGCATGTCGAGCTGCGCAACGCCAAGGTCGCGGCGTTCGGCAGCACCCGCCACGCCAAAAACAGCTGCGACGACGACCCAAACATCCGCGCGCTGGTCGAGGCCAATACGCCGGTGGTCACGCTGGTGGGCAAAAGCTCGGTGCTGCACGTCGAGAAGGTGCTCGAGACGACGCTCGACGAGAACATTCGCATGATCGCCGACAGCGTGGCCTACTTCAGGCGGCTGGGCAAAGAGGTGATCTACGACGCCGAGCACTTCTTCGACGGCTACAAGCTCGACGCCGAGTACGCGCTCGAGACGATCACCGCTGCAGCGCAGGCCGGCGCCAGCTGCATCGTGATGTGCGACACCAACGGCGGCTCGCTGCCCGAAGAGGTGGCGCAGGCCGTGAAGATCGTGCGCGAGCATCTCAAGGCCAACGCCGAAAGACCAATGACCAAAGACGCCGATCTTGGTTCTTTGTCTTTGGTCGTTGGCCCGCAGCTGGGCATCCACACGCACAACGACGGCGCGCTGGCGGTGGCCAACGCCATGGCCGCAGTGCAGGCCGGCTGCGTGCAGGTGCAGGGCACGATCAACGGCTACGGCGAGCGCTGCGGCAACATGGACCTGATCCCGCTGATCGCCAACTTGCAGCTCAAGCAGGGCTACCAGTGCGTCGCGCCCGAGCAGCTGCGCCGTCTGAGCGATGTGTCGCACGTGGTAGCGGCGATCGCCAATATCAACCCCGACACGCATGCGCCATACGTGGGGCGCAGCGCGTTTGCGCACAAGGGAGGCATCCACGTGGCGGCGATCGCCAAGGTGGCCGCGAGCTACCAGCATGTCGAGCCCGAGCTGGTGGGCAACCAGCTGCGCGTGGTGGTGAGCGAGCTGGCCGGGCGCGGCAATGTGCGTATGCGCGCCGAGGCGCTTGGGCTGACGCTCAACGGCAACGAGCGCGCGGTGCTGCAGCGGATCAAGGAGCTCGAGAGCGATGGCTTCCAGTTCGAGGCCGCCGAGGGCTCGTTCGAGATGCTGGTGCGGCGCGCGTCGGCCGACTACGTTGCGCCGTTCGAGCTGCTCGACTTCACGGTGATCGTCGAGAAGCGCGGCGCCAACAGCGTGATGTCGCAGGCAACCGTGAAGCTGCGAGTCGGCGGCGAGGTGATGCACACCGCCGCCGAGGGCGAAGGCCCGGTGAATGCGCTCGACCAGGCGATTCGCAAGGCGCTGCTGCCGCACTACCCCGATCTGGCCGAGGTTCGCCTGGTCGACTACAAGGTGCGCATCGTCGACGAGCACTTGGGTACGGCCGCCAAGCCGCGCGTGCTGATCGAGTCGGCGCGCGGCGAAGAGCGCTGGAGCACGGTCGGCTGCTCGGAGAATATCATCGAGGCCAGCTGGCAGGCGCTGTGGGACAGCCTGGAGCTGCCGCTGCTGCGCTCGCGCGCCGCCGTGGCCCACTAGCTTGTGCCTTTGGCAGAATGTTGCTCGAATTTCGGCACTCCGCGCCGAAATTCGAGCACAGAAGAGTATACGCTCTTCGCTTGATCACTTCCCGAGTGCGTGGCACTGCGTGGCGAAGCCACGCAGTGCAACACAATTAGGAGCTACGCACTTGCGTGATTCGGCTTCCTCAAGGTATGCGATTGAGCCTGCGGCAGCATGGTACGTGTCCATTTTCCGCGCTCCGCGCGGAAAATGGACACGATACGGAGATAGAGTACCGCTCTGCCGAAGGCTGAGGGCGCCAACTGCGTACGCCCTAACAATAAAGAAATTTGGAGGCGGCGAAGCCGCCCCCAAACCCCCACCAAAGTGTAAGTGATCAAGCGAATGCGGCGGCCGGCTGCTGCCAGCGCGCATCGAGCGGCAGCCGCAGGGTGAAGGTGCTGCCGGCGCCCTCGGCGCTTTCGACGGCGATCGTGCCGCCGTGCTGCGAGACGATCTGGCGCGCCAGATACAGGCCAATGCCGATGCCGCCAATGTTCTGCGCCTCGGCGTTGGGCGCGCGGTAGAACTGCTCGAACAGGCTCGGCAGCGCCGATGCCGGGATGCCCATGCCGTGGTCGATCACCGCAATAGCGGCGGACTCGCCGTCGCGCGCGACGCGCACCAGCACCGCGCCGCCGGCGGGGCTGTACTTGATCGCGTTGCTGATCAGGTTCTGGATCACCTGCTCGAGCCGCAGCTCGTCGCCGTCGACCACGAGCGTATCGGCGTCGGCCTCGAGCGCGATCGAGTGGCGCACCAGTGTCGGCTGCGTTTCTTCGACCACCTGGCGCACCAGCGCGACGATGTCGAACGGCGTGCGCTCGATCGCCAGGCTCCCGGCCTGCAGGCGCGAGTGATCGAGCAGCACGGTAATCAGACGGTTCAGGCGATGCGACTGCTGGTCGATCACGCGGATGACGGCGATGTCGCGCGGGGCGACGTTTGGGTCGCGGCTGGCGCGGCGCAGCAGCAGCTGGGCGTTGCCGGCAAGCGCAGTCAGCGGCGACTTCAGCTCGTGCGCGGCGATCGACAGAAATATGTCGCGCGTCCGCACCGCGGCCTCGGCCTGCGCCCGCGCCACCACCTGCGCCCGAACCATGATCAGCAGCGCGACGCTGGCGAGCGTGCCGGTGAACATGATGAACGGCGGAAGATAGCGCGCGTTGGGGTCGTCGAAGGCCGGCAGCGTGGTGTAGGTGATCGTCCAGAGGCGCCCGGCTACCGGCAGCGTCGTGGTGCTTGCCAGCGCGGCGCGCCCTGGCGCGGCACCCGGCGCCGACTCGTACAGCAGCTGGTCGGGGCGCTGCTCGGCGCCGTCGAAGATCCGAAAGGCGATCTGTGGCTGCTGCTGGCTGCCAAAGATGCCGTTCAGCAGGTCGTAGACGCGAAACGGGCTGTAGGCGAAGCCCAGCAGCGCGCGCTGGCGCTCGGCGGGGCTGGCGGGAATGCCGCCGCCCTGGTACACCGGGGTATAGATCAGAAAGCCCGGCTGCTTGTTCTGGTCGATCTCCTGAACCAGCGTCACCTTGCCGCTGGCCGCAGGCTGCCCGCCGTCGCGCGCCTGCTCCATAGCGGCGCGGCGGATCGCCTCGGAGAACATGTCGTAGCCGATCGCGGCGGCGTTGCGGCGATCCTGCGGCTCGAGGTACACGATCGTGTGGTACTCGGCGCGCTGGCCTTCGGGCCAGATGTGAAAGTCGGGGAAGCCCTGCGCGCGCATCCGCGCCAGCAGCGCCGCGCGATCGGCCGGCGCGACGCGCTGGCTGAAGCCAATGCCCTGGGCGCCGGGGTAGTGCCGGGCAATGTCGAGCCGCATGACATAGGCGCGGAACTCGGCGCGCTCGACCGAGGCGCTGGCGGCGAATAGCCCGCCGACGCCGCGCAGCATCGAGATATACGTCTCAAGCCGCGCGCTAATGCTGTCCTGCGTCTGCTGCACCTGGTTGGAAAAACGCAGCTGATCGTAGGCGCGGCTACTGGTGGCAAAGTACACCGTCGAGAGCAGCGCCGTGCCGAAGGCCAGCGCAAACACCAGGTAGGGCAGCCAGAACCAGCGCGGCTTGGGCCGTTGGCTTCGAAGCCGTTGCAGCATGGCGGTGCCTCTTGTAAAACGACGCGTAGGTTACCCATAGTCTAGTATACATACAGGCGCGATGCAACTGAAAGGCGGGAGGCGTCCGGTTCCGGTGTATAATGTGCGCCGCCGACGCCGCGTTCGAAACATCAGCAACCACAACAACGGGAGGAACACAATGCCAATGACGCCAACCAAGTATATCTGGTTCAATGGCGAGCTAGTGGCTTGGGAGAAAGCCACCGTGCACGTAATGACCCACGCGCTGCACTATGGGTCGTCGGTGTTCGAGGGGATCCGCTGCTACAGCACGCCGAAAGGCCCGGCGATCTTCCGGCTGGCGCCGCACACGCGCCGCCTGATCGATTCGGCCAAGATCTACCGTATGGAGCTGCCGTATAGCGCCGAGCAGATCAACGAGGCCTGCAAGGCGGTGGTGCGCGAGAATGGCCTGAAGAGCGCGTACCTGCGGCCGCTGGCCTGGCGCGGCTATGGCGAGCTGGGCGTCTTCCCGCTGAAAAACCCGGTCGAGGTGATGGTCGCGGCGATCGAGTGGGGCGCGTACCTGGGCGCCGAGGCGCTCGAGAACGGCGTGAATGTGGGCGTGTCGTCGTGGAACCGCGTGGCGCCGAACACGCTGCCGGCGATGGCCAAGGCCGGCGGCAACTACCTCTCGTCGCAGCAGATCGTGATGGAGGCGGTGCGCCACGGCTACGCCGAGGGCATCGCGCTCGACGTGAGCGGCAACCTGAGCGAGGGCTCGGGCGAGAACCTGTTCGTGATCCGCGACGGCGCGATCTTCACCCCGCCGATCACCGCCGCGCTGCTGCCGGGCATCACGCGCGACTCGGTGATCACGCTGGCGCGCGAGCACGGCTACGAGGTGCGCGAGCAGAACCTGCCGCGCGAGGTGCTGTACGTCGCCGACGAGCTGTTCTTCACCGGCACCGCCGCCGAGGTCACGCCCATCCGCTCGGTCGACGGCATTACGATCGGAGCGGGCAAGCGCGGCCCGATCACCACGGCGATCCAGCAGGCGTTCTTCGGTCTGTTCAGTGGCGAAACCGAAGACAAGTGGGGCTGGCTCGACTTCGTTTCGTAGCCCCTCACCCACCTGCCCCCTCTTCCAACTGAGAGGGGGAATGTTGTTGCGGCGCGTAGCGCCCGCCGCACCACAAAAATAGAACCCCTTCCCCGCAGGCGGGGCAGGGGGTGGGGCAATCGATAGCGCAGGAATCACATGATCTATGCCAAACCATTTGCCGGCCTGCAAGGCCATGGAAGAGAGCAAGGAATGACAACCCAACCAAAAACCCTGTTCGAGAAGATCTGGCAGACCCACATCGTCCGGCCCGAGACGCCCGAGACGCCGGCGGTGCTGTATATCGACCTGCACCTGATCCACGAGGTGACCTCGCCGCAGGCGTTCAGCGAGCTGCGCGCGCGCGGGCTGAAGGTGCGCCGCCCCGACCACACGCTGGCGACGATGGACCACTCGACGCCGACCACGCCGCGCGGCGCCGACGGGATCATTCCGGTGCTCGACGCGCAGGCCGCCGCGCAGCTGAGCCAGCTCGAGCGCAACTGCGCCGAGTTCGGCATCCCGCTGTTCGCGCTCGGCAGCGATAAGCAGGGCATTGTGCACGTGATCGGCCCCGAGCAGGGCCTCACCCAGCCGGGCATGACGATCGTCTGCGGCGACAGCCACACCAGCACCCACGGCGCGTTCGGCGCGCTGGCCTTCGGCATCGGCACCTCCGAGGTGGCCCACGTGCTCGCCAGCCAGTGCCTGATCCAGAGCAAGCCGAAAACCATGGCCATCCGCGTCGACGGCCGCCTGCAGAAGGGCGTGACCGCCAAGGATATCATCCTGGCGATCATCGCCAAGATTGGCGTCGGCGGCGGCACCGGCCATGTGGTCGAGTATATGGGCGAGGCCATCCGCGCACTCAGCATGGAAGAGCGCATGACGATCTGCAATATGTCGATCGAGGGCGGCGCGCGCGCCGGCCTGGTGGCACCCGACGACACAACCTTCAACTACATCGCCGGCCGGCCCTACGCGCCACAGGGCGCCGACTGGGACGCGGCGCTGGCGCAGTGGCGCGCGCTGCCCACCGACGACGGCGCGGCCTACGACGCCGAGGTGACGCTCGACGCCAACACGCTGACGCCGATGATTACCTACGGCACCAACCCCGGCATGGGCCTGCCGATCACCGGCCACATCCCCAACCCGGGCGAGCTGAGCGACCCGAGCCAGCGCGTGGCGCTCGACAAGGCGCTGCGCTACATGGATCTCCAGCCCGGCCAGCCGATGCTCGGCCAGAAGATCGACATGGTGTTCATCGGCAGCTGCACGAACTCGCGCATCAGCGACCTGCGCCAGGCCGCCGGCTTGATGGCAGGCCGCAAGGTGGCCGACGGCGTGCGCGTCATGGTCGTGCCGGGCAGCCAGCAGGTCAAGAAGCAGGCCGAGGCCGAGGGCCTGCACACGATCTTCAAGGCGGCCGGCGCCGAGTGGCGCGAGGCCGGCTGCTCGGCCTGCCTGGCGATGAACGACGACAAGGTGCCCGCCGGCAAGTACGCGGTTTCCACCAGCAATAGAAATTTCGAGGGCCGCCAGGGGCCAGGCGCACGTACCTTCCTGGCCAGCCCGGTCACCGCCGCTGCCTCGGCGCTGGCCGGCGCCGTCGCCGACCCGCGCGAGCTGCTGGGCTAGCCCCAATATGTTTCACATAGCCACAAAGACACAAAGACGCAAAGGCTATCCAGCTGCAGCGCGCCTTCGAGTCTTTGTGGCACGCAAGGGGAACAGCAGTGTGGCGGTTTCAGCATTGCCGAAACCGCCACACTGCAACACATCGCCGCCGCACGCAGGAGCGGCAGGCAGGCGAGCAGGCCCACGCAATCATCGGCCTGAGCAACAAGAAGAAAGAAGAATAGCATGGATCCAATCAAAACCTTCAGCGCGCGGATTGTGGCGCTGCCGCTCGAGAACATCGACACCGACCAGATCATCCCGGCCAAGTACCTGAAGGTGACCGATAAGTCGGGGCTGGGCGAGGGGCTGTTCCAGTCGTGGCGCTACAACGCCGACGGCAGCCCGAAGGACGATTTTGTGCTGAACCGCCCCGACGTGCAGGGCGCCGAGGTGCTCGTAGCCGGCAACAACTTCGGCTGCGGCTCGTCGCGCGAGCACGCGCCCTGGGCGCTGCAGGGCTATGGCTTCAAGGCGGTGATCAGCACCTACTTCGCCGATATTTTCCGCAACAACTCGCTGAAAAACGGCCTGCTGCCGATCCAGGTCGACAGCGAGACGTACTACCAGCTCGTGAGCCTGTTCGACGAAGACCCGGCCACCAGCGTGACGATCGACCTCGCCAGCCAGCAGCTGATCCTGCCCGGCGGCCAGGCGGTCAGCTTCCCGATCGACGGCTTCGCCAAGCACTGCCTGCTGAATGGCGTCGACCAGATGGGCTTCCTGCTGGCGGAAGAGGCCAGCACCGCAGCCTACGAGGCCAGCCACCCGGCGCGCGTCGCGACGGTGCGCTAGCAGTATGCCGCGCCGCATTATCTCTGCCAGCCGCTACCTGATCGCGATCGCCGCCGCGGCGATCCTGCTGCTCGCCACCGCGCTGCTGCTGTACGGCGCGGCCCAGACCTACGTGCTGCTGGCGGGCATCGCCGCCGGCTCGCTTGCCAAAAGCAAGGCGCTGGTGCTCGCGGCGATCGAGCTGGTCGATCTGCTGCTGCTGGCGACGGTGCTGTATGTGATCGCGATCGGCCTGTACGAGCTGTTTATCGACGACCAGCTGCCGCTGCCGGAGTGGCTCGAGATCCACTCGCTCGACGACCTGAAGGACAAGCTGATCGGCGTGGTGGTGCTGGTGATGGCGGTGCTGTTCCTCGGCCAGCTGATCGGCTGGGACGGCCAGCGCGACCTGCTGGGCTTTGGCGCGGCGACGGCGCTGGTGATCGCCGCGCTCACCTACTTCGCCAGCCAGAAAAAGGCCAAGAAGAACAACGCATTGAAAGATCAATGAGGTCGAATACATGGATGCTGTGATCACCACCCTGCCCGGCGATGGCATTGGGCCGGACGTGGTAGCCGAGGGTGTGAAGGTGCTGGCGGCCGTAGGCGAGCGTTTCGGCCACAGCTTCGAGCTGCACGAGGCGCTGCTGGGCGGCTGCGCGATCGACGCCGCCGGCACCGCCCTGCCGGAAGAAACCCTGCGGCTGGCGCACGCCGCCGACGCGGTGCTGCTCGGCGCGGTGGGCGGGCCGAAGTGGGATAACCCCGAGGCCAAGGTGCGCCCCGAGCAGGGGCTGCTGGGCATCCGCAAGGCGCTCGGGCTGTTCGCAAACCTGCGGCCGGTGACGCTGCACCCGCGCCTGGTGGCCTCGTCGCCGCTGCGCCCCGAGCGGCTCGCCGGCGTCGACCTGCTGGTGGTGCGCGAGCTGACCGGCGGGATCTACTTTGGCGAGAAGCGCCGCGAGCGCCAGGAGAATGGCGAGGAGTGGGCGCTCGACGCCTGCACCTACACCACCGGCGAGATTGAGCGCGTGGTGCGCACCGCCGCAGCCATGGCGCGCGCCCGCCGCGGCAAGCTGACTTCGGTGGATAAGGCGAATGTGATCGAAACCTCGCGGCTGTGGCGCAGCGTCACCACGCGCGTGATGCGCGAGGAGTTCCCCGATGTGCAGCTTGAGCACATCCTAGTGGACGCCTGCGCGATGTACCTGATCAGCCGCCCTGCCAGCTTCGACGTGATCGTGACCGAGAATATGTTCGGTGACATCCTGACCGACGAGGCTTCGATGCTGGCCGGCTCGATGGGCATGCTGCCGTCGGCCTCGCTTGGCGCCGCGTCGAGCGCGAAGGGCACGCGCATGGGCCTGTACGAGCCGATCCACGGCTCGGCGCCCGACATCGCCGGCAAGGGTATCGCCAACCCGCTGGCGACGATCCTGAGCGTTGCGCTGATGCTGCGCTACTCGTTCGGGCTCGAGGCCGAGGCCCAGGCGGTCGAGCGCGCGGCCTACGCCGCCGTCGACGCCGGCTATATTACCAGCGACATCGCGACGCCCGGCGAGCGCACCTATACCACCAGCGAGGTTGGCAGCGCGGTGGCCGCGCGCGTGGCGGCGTAATGCAGGCCATTTGCCACAAAGACGCAAAGACACGAAGGCACCTTTCCTGCCGTTCGTTCTTTGCGTCTTCGTGTCTTTGTGGCTATATAAAAGTATGATGCCTAGATCACCTTGTCGTTCTTGCCGGCCAGCTGGCGCAGCAGCTCGGTCTGGCCGACATGGTAGCTTTCGTGGAAGTACAGGAAGAACACGCGCTGGCCGAGCGTGGACGTGCGCTCGCCGATCGTGACCGGCCGCTGCATGTCGGCGTCGCCGAGCGGCGCGAGCGCGGCAGCCAGATGCTCCTGCGTCTGGTCGAGCTTTGCGAGCAGCTCGGCAAGCGGCAGCGCGCCGGGCGCGCCCTCACCGTCGATTGGCTCGGAGCCACGGCGGTAGCGTTCGAGCATCGCCGGCTCGGCGAGCGGCGGCTGGCCCAGCAGCTCGAGCACGTCGTCGCGGCTGATGGTGATATGGCCGATCACCCAGTTGAGGCAGTTGCCGCGAAATGGCAGCTGCAGCATGCTCTCTTCGTGCGAAAGACCCTCGGCCTGTGAGCGCACGATCATGACATTGCGCGCAAATGCGCCCACCAGATCCTGCGGAGTGATCATACTGCTCTCCTTCACATGTGTCGCTTGTAGCTCGGATGTTCGATTATAGTCCGCCGGCGCTGGTTTGTCTAGCGGCGGCTCGCAGCTTTCAGGGCTCGCGCGGAGCATGCTATAATGCGCGCACGGCATTGCAGCGAAGCGAGAGGAACGCCATGCTCGACCAGCTCGACCTCGACCGCACGCTCGACAAGCACGACTACAAGCGCCACCTGGGCGAGCTTCAGCTGCGCCTGTACGATCTGCAGCAGGCATTATTCGAGGCCCGCCGCCCGGCGATGATTGTGTTCGAGGGCTGGGCCGGCACCTCGAAAGTCGGCACGATCGGCCTGCTGACCCGCCGGCTCGACCCGCGCGGCCTGCGCGTGCACTCCGTCACGCCGCCGCGCACCTACGAGACGATGTACCCCTGGCTGTATCGCTTCTGGCTCAAAACCCCCAGCTACGGCCAGCTGGCGCTGTTCGACCGCTCGTGGTACCGCCAGGTGCTGGCCGAGCGCACCACCGAAAAGACCGCCACCGCCGAGTGGCGCAGCCGCTGCGAAGATATCGTGTCGTTCGAGCGCCAGCTCGCCGACGATGGCACGATTATTTTGAAGTTCTGGCTGCATATCGATCGAAAAGAGCAGGCGCGGCGCTTCCGCAAGCTCGCGGCCGACCCGCTGACCGCTTGGCAGGTGACGTCCGAGGATCGCTGGCAGAACAAGCACTACAACGCGGTATATGCCGCCGTCGAAGACCTGATCGCGCGCACCGATACGCCGTATGCGCCCTGGAGCTTGCTGCCCGCCACCGACAAGCGCTTCGCGCGCATCGCGGTGTTCGAGACGATCACAACCGCGCTTGAGACGCAGCTGGGCCTGGCAGCCACGCCACGCGCCGATCGGCAGGACGAGGCGTTCGACGCCAGCGGCGCGTCGTTCCGGCGCAGCCTGGCGCCGGCGCAGGCCAGCGGCGCGCACGCCACGGCGAACGGCCACGCGGCGCCTGGCGCTACCGCGATCGAGATGCCGCCCATGGCGGTATCGGGCGTGCTGCGGCGGGCCGACCTGAGCCAGAAGCTCGAGCAGAAAGCCTACGACCACGAGCTGACCGAGCTGCAGGCCAAGCTGCACCTGCTCGGCTTCCAGGTGTACACCCAGAAGCGGCCGGTTGTGCTGGTGTTCGAGGGCTGGGACGCGGCCGGCAAAGGCGGGGCGATCAAGCGCATCACCGAGAAGCTCGACCCGCGCAGCTACGTCGTGCACGCAATCGCCGCGCCGGCGGGCGACGACAAGGCGCACCACTACCTGTACCGCTTCTGGCGCCGGCTGCCGCCGCAGGGCAATATCGGCATCTTCGACCGCTCGTGGTACGGCCGCGTGCTGGTCGAGCGCGTCGAGGGCTTCGCGCGCGCCGACGAGTGGCAGCGCGCGTTTGCCGAGATCAACGAGTTCGAGCGCCAGCTGGTCGAGTTCGGCACAATTGTGTGCAAGTTCTGGCTGCACATCAGCCCCGAGGAGCAGCTGCGGCGCTTTGAGGAGCGCCAGAATGTGCGCTATAAAGCCTGGAAGCTCACCGACGAAGATTGGCGCAACCGCGAGAAGTGGCCGCAGTACGCCGAGGCGACCGACGAGATGCTGCTGCGCACATCGACTCCGGCCGCGCCGTGGACGGTTGTCGAGTCGGAGGATAAACGCTTCGCGCGTGTGAAGGTGCTGCGCACGGTGGTGCGCCGCCTGGAGGAGGAGCTGGGGCCGATCAAGCTGTGAGGTGCGCGGCGCGCGTGCGCGGTCGAATGCCACGCGCTATTCAGCTCGGAGGCGCCTATGAGTAAGCTCACGTTCGTCTCGATCGTCGGCGTTACGCTGCTGCTCGCGGCGGTGCTAGGCTGCGCTACGCTGGGGCTGGCGGTGCGCACCGGGATGATACGCGAGCAGCTGCTGCGCTACCCGCCGAACACGCGCTACCAGCTGATCGTGCGGGTCGGCAACGACGCGCTGCCGTGGGATCTGCGCCGAGATCGGCCGCATGCGATCAATGTGTGGGTGCACGGCCGCGGCACCGCCTGGCATATCGTCAATCTGCTGCGCGTGCCGCTTGGCAGCCCGCCGCCGCAGCCGCAAACATAGCCCGGCGCGCCGCCCACAAGCGGCGGCGCCGGCAACATACCAGCTGAGGAGAACGCCCCATGCGCCTGAGTGAAGACAAGATCCGCCGCATCGCCGAGCGCCTGCACGACGAGCTGGCGCAGCGCGATCTGCTGGCCTATAAAGATCCCGCCGGCACAAAAGCCGGCACCGGCCGCGCCGCCAGGGTGAAGGCGATCTACGACTTTATTGTCGAAGATTTGCACAAGGAAGAAGAGATCGACGCCGAGGTCGAGCGTATTCTGAACACCTACTCGCGCGATCTCAAAGGCACCGAGCGCGATGTGCTGTTCCGCAAGCACAAAGAGGAAGTCGCGCGCAAACGCGGCTATATTTTGTAGCGCTTTTTCGTGTGTGCGGTTTTGCCGCGGGTGGCGGCCACGAATGTAGCCGCCGCCCGCCTGCATAGGGAGCGCGAGGGGCTGTGCCCCCCGCTCCTTTGTTGCAGAAAACGCTTAGCCTGCTCAAGGACGCCCGGCGGAAGCTCAAGCGTCCTTGGGCGTTGGTGAGCGGGTGTGCGGCGCGCTACGCGCCCTGCAGCGCGCGCCAGATCTTCTCGGCGCGCAGCGGGATGTCGAGGTGCGGCGCGCCCAGCCCGGCCAGCGCGTCGGTGACGGCGTTGGCGATCGCCGGCGTCGAGCCGATCGTGGCGGCCTCGCCGATGCCCTTGGCGCCCAGCGGGTTGAACGGCGTGGGCGTCACGGTCGCGTCGGTGGTGAAGGCGCTGAAGTCGTCGGCGCGCGGCAGGGCATAGTCCATCAGCGAGCCGCTGAGCAGCTGGCCGTTCTCGTCGTACACGATCTCTTCGAGCAGCGCCTGCGCGATCCCCTGCGCCAGGCCGCCGTGCACCTGGCCCTCCACCAGCATCGGGCTGATGCGCGGCCCGCAGTCGTCGACGGTGAAGTAGTCGCGGATGCGCACGACCCCAGTCTCGCGCTCGATCTCGACCACCGCGACGTGCGCGCCGAACGGGTAGATAATCTTCGGCACGAAGAAGTCGGTCGCCTCAAGGCCGGCGTCGATCTCTTTCGGCAGCTCGTCGCTATACGCCCGCGCGGCCACGTCGGCCAGCGTGAGAGCGCGCGCGGGCACGCCGCGCACCTGGTAGCGCCCGGCCTCGAGCACAATATCGTCGGGCGCGGCCTCGAGCATGTGCGCCGCAATCTGGCGCACCTTGTCGCGCACCTTGCCGGCCGCGCGCACCAGCGCCGAGCCGCCCACCGCAATGCTGCGGCTGCCCATGGTGCCCTGGCCCATCGGCGTGTTGCCGGTGTCGCCGTACTTGACGACGATCTTGTCGAAGGCGACGCCGAGCTCGTCGGCGACGAGCTGCGCGAAGGTGGTGCCGCCGCCCTGGCCGTGCGGCGAGATGCCGGTGAACACCGTGACGGTGCCGGTCGGGTCGACGCGCACCACCGCGCTTTCGTACGGGCCAAAGCCGCACATCTCGACATAGCACGCCACGCCGATGCCAAGCAGCGTGCCCTGGTCGCCGGCCGCGCGGCGGCGCTGCTGCTCGGCGCGCAGCCCGGCGTAATCGGCGATCTCCAGCGCGCGCGTCAGCGCCTTGTCGTACTCGCCGCTATCATACAGCGGGCCGCAGGGCGTCTTGTAGGGGAAGCGCTCGGGCGCGATGAAGTTCTTGCGGCGCACCTCGATCGGGTCGAGCCCCAGCTCGGCGGCCACCAGGTCGATCATGCGCTCGATATAGTAGGCCGCCTCGGGCCGGCCGGCGCCACGGTAGGCCGCCACCGGCGTGGTGTTGGTGTAGACGCAGGTAATCTCGATGTCGACCGCCGGGATGGCGTAGACGCCGACCGCCATCTGGCCGGTCAGCTCGGGGATCACCGGGTCGACCGGGTAGGCGCCCAGGTCGCCGACGACACGCATGCGCATGCCGGTGATCGTGCCATCGCCCTGCACCGCCAAGTCGATGTCGGCGACCTGGGCGCGGCCGTGGGCAGTCGCGGCCATGTGCTCCATGCGCGTCTCGGCCCAGCGCAGCGGCAGGCGGTAGGCGCGCGCCAGCGCGGCCAGCGCGATCTCCTCGGGGTAGGTGTAGATCTTCACGCCAAAGCCGCCGCCGACATCGGGGGCGATCACGCGGATCTGATTCTCGTCGAGGCCCAGCACCTTGGCCAGGTTGCCGCGGTTGAGGTGCGGCCCCTGGCAGCTCGTCCATACCGTCAGGCCGCCGGTGGTCGGGTCGGGTGCGGCAACCACTGCGCGGCCCTCCATGGGCACGCCCGAGAGGCGCTGGCTGAGGATACGCTGGCTGACGACGCGCTCGGCGGCGGCGAAGGCCGCGTCGGCGTCGCCGCGCTTGCGCGTCCAGACGTGGTCGATATTGCGCGGCATGCTCTCGAACAGCTGCGGCGCGCCGTCTTCCAGCGCCTTGAGCATATCCGCCACGGCGGGCAGCGGCTGCCAGTCGACAACCACATCGGCTGCGGCGTCGACGGCAATCGTCGGCGACGCGGCGATCACTGCGGCCACCGCCTCGCCGACGTGGCGCACGCGGTCGATCGAAAGCGCGTAGTGCGTCGGCCGGGTATCGCTGGCCGGGTCGGCGACCGCGCCGCCCTCGCCGCCACCGATCGGCATTGGCCCGCACAGCGGCAGCAGGTCGGCGCCGGTGACGACGGCGACCACGCCGGGGCGGCGTAGCGCGGCTGCGGCGTCGATGCCGCCAATGCGCGCGTGCGCGTACGGGCTGCGCACAAACGCCACGTAGTGCATGCCAGGGAGCTTGATGTCGCCGACGTAGCTGCCAGAGCCAACGATCAGCCGCGGATCTTCTTTGCGCTTGACACGCGCGCCGATCAACGACGAATACGCCATTGTGTCGCCTCTTCTGGTGTTTCAATGCGGTTGGTGCGCTACCAGTATAGGCGAAAGCGGCGGTTGGCACAAATTCGGCTAGCTCTCAAGCCCGATGATTTGGACTTTCCGAGTCTCTTGAAGTATGCCTTCGCAGGATAAACGTGATATTATCGAGGCTCTCGATTTTACGTTCGAGTTCGCGGTCGAGAATGTTCAGAAGGTGATCTAAGTTTATGGCACATCCACGAATTTCGGCTTTCTTTAGCGGAGGAGAGCGAGCAGGAGAACTCATCATCTTCGACAAAGACGGCACGTTGATCGACTTTGGCGCCATGTGGGGCGGCTGGATCACCACGCTGGCGCGCCGGCTGGAGGCCGCGTCGTACGTGAGCGTGGCGCCGCAGCTGTTCGAGGCGGTCGGCTACGACGCGGCCACCGGCAAGGTTGGCCCGGCCGCGCCGCTGGCGATCGGCACCATGGACGGGCTGCGCGAGCTGTGCGGCGAGGTGCTGCGCGCGGCCGGGCTGCCCGAGCCCTCGGCGGCGGCGGTAGTGCGGGCGGCATGGTATCCCCCCGACCCGGTGGCGCTGGCCAAGCCGCTGGCCGACCTGCCTGCGCTGTTTGGGGCGCTGCGCGCGCGCGGCTGCCGCATCGCCATCGCCACCACCGACGACCGCGCGCCCACCGAGGCGACCCTGGCCGGGCTCGGCGTGGCCGCGCTGGTCGACGCGCTGGCCTGCGGCGACGACGGGCACGCGCTGAAGCCCGCGCCCGACGCGGTGCTGAAGCTTTGCGCGCGGGTCGGCGTCGCGCCGGCGCACACCGCTGTCGTCGGCGACACCAGCGCCGACCTGCGCATGGGCCGCGCGGCCGGCGCCGCGCTGACGGTCGGCGTGCTCTCGGGGGTAGGCACGCCCGCGCAGCTGGCACCGCTAGCCGACGCATTGCTGCCCTCGGTGGCGGCGCTTGCAGGCGAGTAGCGCAGCGCTACTTTGGCGGCGGCCCCTGGCGGTGGCAGAAGCCGCAGCTTGGGAAGGCCAGGTGCGGCATGGGCGGGGCGTTGTTCGTGCCGGCGGCGTGGCACGCCACGCAGCGGCTCGGCTGCACCGTCACATCGTGGCCGGGCAGCGCCTCGACATCGCGCGCAAGTGCCGCTGCCACGCCAAAGCCCCAGGCCACCAGAATGATCAGCACCAGCGCGATATTCATCCTGCGCATGAACGGCCCGCGCATGGTGGCGCGGTAGCGCCGGCGTGCCGCCTCTTTGTCGAACGCGGGCGGCTCGGGGCGCGGCAGATCGTCGGTCATACGGGCTCCTAGCGGCGCGGCGTGCGCGTGGGCGTACCAGCCGGCGTCGGCACGGGCGTGTCGGTCGGCGGCGGCGTACTCGTCGGCGTCGCGGTGCTGGTCGGCACGGGGGTACTCGTGGGCGCCGCCGTCGGCGCGGGCGTGCTGCTCGGCAGCGGCGTGCTGGTGGGTGGCGCCGCCAGGGCGCCGATGCGCTGGGCCAGCGCCACCGCGCCGGCGCGGTCGTAGGCCCAGATCGCGCCGCAGCCCACTGCCACCGCCAGCAGCGCGGCCACTGCGCCGAGCAGCCAGCCGGGTATGCGCCGTGGCGCAGGCGCGCCGCCCAGCCCGGCGATCGGCTCGGCCGGCGCGATATAATGCAGCCGCCGGTACTCGTCCAGCGCCGAGGCCACATCGACGCCCACAAACGTCGCGTAGCTGCGCAGCAGCTCCTCGGCCATGGGGCCGCGCGGCAGCAGCGAAAACTTTTCCTCTTCCATGGCCTGAATGTAGTGCATCGGCACCGAGGGGCGCGTCTCAAGCTCCGACTGCACCAGCGTCAGGCGCTTGCGCACGCGCGCGGCGTGCAGCCGCTGGCCCAGCGGCAGCTGGCCGATGTCGCTCATGTCGGCGCCGCTGGCGCCGCGATCCTCGCGCAGCAGGCGCTCTTCCTCGCCGTACGGGATGAACACCGGCTCGTCCTGGTCGCCGGGGGCCAGCACGGCGCGGCGGCGCGCCTGCGGCGGGGCGGCAGGCTCGGCGGGCGGCGGCGCGAGCGGCATGGTTGCGCTGGTAGCCGGGGCGGCATCGGCCGCCAGCCCGGAGCGCTCGTGCTCGCGCAGGCGCGTGCGGATGCGCGCCAGCAGCTCGGCGCTGCCGAACGGCTTGGGCAGGTAGTCGGCCGCGCCGGCGTCGAGGCCGCGCACAATATCTTCCTCGAGCCCTTGGCCGCTGATCACAATCACCGGCCCGCGCGCGGCCGCGGCGCTCAGCAGCACCCAGCCGTCGCCGCTGCCAATATCCGGGTCGATCAGCACAAGGTCGGGGCGGCGCTCGCGCAGCAGCATCTCGCCATACTGCACCTGGTTGGCGCGCACCACCGTATAGCCCGCCTCGCCCAGCAGCGTCGCCAGGCGCTCTATTAATGTCACGTCGTCGTCTACCAGCAGAATTGTTGGCATAGATTTCGTTCTACTCTTTCAATGGCCGCGCTAGCGAGCTTTGACATGGCGCAGGCGGCGCGCTATTATAGCATGGCCCTGTTGTCGCTACAAAGGAGAGAATATTATGACGATCCGTGTCGTGTGCTATGGGCTCGGCCCGATCGGGCTGGGGATCGCCCGGCTCGCGGCCGCCCGCAGCGGCGTCGCGATTGTTGGTGCAATTGACGTCGACCCGCACAAGGCCGGCCAGCCGCTTGCGGCATTGCTCGGCGCGGGCGCTCCGGCGGGTGGCGATGTAATCGTCAGCGCCGACGCGGCCGCCACGCTGGCGGAAGCCCAGCCCGACGCAGTGCTGCACGCCACGTCGTCGTCGCTGGCGAGCGTGCGCGGCCAGCTGCTGCAGATCATCGAGGCCGGCGCGAACGTGGTTTCGACCTGCGAGGAGCTATCATTCCCCTGGACGGCGCAGCCGCAGCTGGCGGCCGAGCTCGACGCGGCCGCGCGCCGCGCCGGGGTGACGCTGCTCGGCACCGGCGTGAACCCCGGCTACGCCATGGATGCGCTGCCGCTGATGCTCACCGCGCCGTGCGCGGCGGTGCACGCCGTGCGGGTGCTGCGCGTTGTCGACGCTGCGCGCCGCCGCGGGCCGCTGCAGCGCAAGGTTGGCGCCGGCCTCACGCCGGCCGAGTTCGATCAGCGCGTCCAGGCCGGCACCGTGCGCCACGTCGGCCTGCCTGAGTCGCTGCATATGCTGGCCACCGTGCTCGGCTGGCACCTCGAGCGCACCGACGACTCGATCGCGGCGGTGCTGGCCGACGCGCCGATCACCACCGAGTTCGCGCAGGTCGCGGCCGGGCAGGTGGCCGGCGTGCGCCAGGTTGCGCGCGGCTTTATTGGCGAGCGCGAGGTGCTGCGGCTCGAGCTGCGCATGTACCTGGGCGCGCCCGACCCGCAAGATACCGTGGAGATCGACGGCGACCCGCCGGTGCGCATGACCATCGCGGGCGGGCTGCACGGCGATGTCGCCACCGCCGCGATTGCCGTAAACGCGCTCGCGAGCGTGGTGCGCGCCGCCCCTGGGCTGGCCAGCATGGGCGAGGTGCCGCTGGTGCATTTCTGGTAGAAGCGAGCGCCGTGGCGGCCCGCGCGTGGCTGGCGCATG
>NZ_JAXLWP010000030.1:0-91212 GCF_046328425.1 Kouleothrix sp. | reverse complement strand
GGGGGAAGGGGGGTGAGGGCCGACGTTGCACGAGCCCTGGCGAACAGCGTATGAGTGGCGCGAGCGCACGCCTGTTCTGCTATAATAGGCGCTGGCCGATTCAAACCAGGGGAAGAGCATGGAGCTTTCGCACACTGCCGCGCAGGCGCTGATGCTGGCCGCGCAGGGGCTCGACCGCCGGCCGCCGCGCGTGGCGACCAAGGCTGACGTGCTGGCGACAATCCGGCGCATGCACGTGCTGCAGATCGACACGATCCACGTGGTGGCACGCAGCCCATACCTGGTGCTATGGAGCAGGCTAGGCGCCTACCCGCAGCACTGGCTGACCGACCTGCTGGCCGAGGGCGCGCTGTTCGAGTACTGGGCGCACGAGGCATGCTTCGTGCCGATCGAGGACTTTGGGCTGTACCGCCAGCGCATGCTCGACGCGGCGACGATGGGCTGGCGATATGCGCGCGAGTGGGCCGAGCAGAACCGCGACGCGATCGAGCGCGTGCTGACGCACGTGCGGCACCACGGCGCGGTGCGCTCAGCCGATTTCGAGCGCACCGACGGCCAGGCCGGCGGCTGGTGGGAGTGGAAGCCCGAGAAGCGCGCGCTCGAGTCGCTGTTCACCGCCGGCGAGCTGATGGTGGCGCGGCGGCATCATTTCCAGCGGATCTACGACCTGCGCGAGCGCGTTTTGCCCGATTGGGACGACGCGCGCATGCCGCCGAGCGACCAGGTGCGCCGCGCGCTGGCACTGAACGCGGTGCGCGCCCTCGGCATCACAACCGCCGCCTGGCTGGCCGACTACTTCCGCACGCCGAAGCGCGCCACGGCGCCGCTGCCGGCGATGCTCGCCGCCGAGGGCCAGCTGGTCGCGGCGCGCGTCGAGGGCTGGCAGCAGCCGGCCTACATCCACCCCGACAACCTCGCGCTGGCCGAGGCCGCCGCGTCGGGGGCGCTCGTGCCCGAGCTGACGACGCTGCTCTCGCCGTTCGACCCGCTGGTGTGGGATCGCGCGCGGGCGCTGGCGATGTTCAATTTCGACTACCGGATCGAGTGCTATACGCCCGCGCCCAAGCGCCGCTATGGCTACTTCACGCTGCCGATCCTGCGGCGCGGCCAGCTGATTGGCCGGCTCGACCCCAAGGCCCACCGCAAGGAGGGCCGCTTTGAGGTCAAGGCGCTGCACCTCGAACCGGGCATACCAGCCAGCGACGAGCTTGCGCACGACCTGGCAGGCGCGCTGCGCGACTGCGCCAGCTGGCACGAGACGCCGCTCGTTGACGTGCGCTGGTCGGATCCGCCCGAGCTGGCGGCGCTGGTACAGCGCGCGCTCGAACACGCCAGCTAGAGCGCCGCCCTACGCCTCTTCGCAGCGGATCCAGCGCGGCTGAATGCTCTCAACCGGCCGGTCGAACAGGCCAATCTGCGCGTCGGGCCGGAAGAGCTGGGCGAAATCCTCGGGCTCGAAGGCCTTGCGCAGCCGCCCGGCGTACGACGTCACCAGCACCTGCAGGTAGTGCTCGACATCATAGTCGCGCCGGTCGTCGAGCGCGTCGGGCGGCGAAGCCGGCGCGCCGATAAATTCGCCCAGGTCGCCGAAATCGGCCTCGTCGTCGTCGCCTGGCGTGGCCTCGGCGCCGGCAGGATCCTCGCGCTCGTCGGGCAGCCAGACGTAGCCGCCGCCCTGGGCCTTGTAGCAGCGCACGCGCTCGCCCGGCTCCCAGGTGTCGCGGCCGGCCGCCAGAAGCGCCTCGTAGGCCGCCTCGCGATGCGCGCCGCGCGCGGCCAGGTAGCTCGCGGGGTTTTTGCTGAGCCGCACGCGCGTGGCCACGTCGGCGGCGGGCAGCTCGCGCGCGCGCAGCGCCGCCACAACCTCGCGGTAGGCAGCCTGCACGCCTGCCACATCGCCGGCGAGCGCGCAGTGCAGCGCGACGCGCAGAAAGCGCTCGCCAAACGGCTCGGAGCGGCTCGAGCGCAGCGCCGCGCCACGCACGATCAGCTGGCCGTCGTACGCTAGCAGCGCGTAGTTCTTGACCTCGTGGCTGAGCATCGCGCGGTAGCGGCCTTCGTACTCGAGCCGGATGCCGTCGGGCAGCGTCGCGCCAATCGCCGCCACCACGGCGCGCTCCTGGGTCTCGCTCCAGCCGATCGGCGCGGCGAAGTACACGCCATCGGTGTCGGCCTCGATCAGCGCCATGCCACGGGAGCGCAGCTCGCCCACCACGTGATCGAGCACCGCGCGCCCACGGCGCGTCACCTCATCGGCGGCGTTCCGGTCGGCGAACAGCGCCATTGAGCCCGCACCCATGTAGCCGTAGGCCGAGTTGATGATCAGCTTCATAGCCGCCTGCAGCGCGTGGTGGCTCTGCGCCGCGACCGATCCGGGCGGGGCGGTGCGCACCGCGCCCTTGTGAAACAGCCGCAGGTCGGTCAGCCGCTCGACGATGCGCAGCAGCACGCCCAGCTGATCGCAGGCTGGGCCAATCTTGAAGGTGCGCATGAGCGAGGGGTACAGCGAGGCGATGTCGGCCTTCACCACCTGCTCGGCCACGCCGGCGGCGAACAGGTACAGCGCGCCGCCGGTGTGTGGCGGCAGGCCGTGCTCGGTGGCCTGGCGCGGCAGCGCGGCCCCGGCGCGCAGGTAGGCGCGCACCAGCATCGGCTCGAGAATGCCCATCGCCGGGCCGGCCGAGGCCACCCGCTCGTAGCGGCGCGGGGCCATGCCCGCGAGCGCGAATGGCGCGCCCAGCAGCTGGCGCGAGAGCCCGTCGACCTCGGCTACGTCGTCGAGGGCGTAGCGCCGCACGCGCTCGGGGTCGTCGCGGTAGGTAGCGTACACCTCCGAGCCGGCCAGGTACACCCGCTCGGGGCCGGCGATGCCAAACACGCGCGCTACGTCCTTCAGGCGGTGGCTGGGCAGATCGCGCGCGACAAAGTCGTGCCGCCGCACCGCGTCCATGGTGTCGAGCAGCTCGCGGCCGGCCAGGGTGTAGCGCTCGCGGCGCCGCCCCGAGTAGTACGACCCCGGCATGTCGGCGTAGCGCTCGAGCAGCGGCGGGCCAGGCGCGCGGCCCAGCCGCAGCGGCACGCCCAGCGCGGCGGCGCGCGCCGCCAGAAACGGCAGGTCGAAGCCGAACAGGTTGTGGTTCTCGATCACGTCGGGGTCGCGCTCGCGAACCAGCGCGCACAGCTCGGCAATCAGCGCGGCCTCGTCGGCGGGGGTGGGCGCGTCGAGGGTGATCGCCAGGCCGCAGCTGTCGCGCACGGCGGCCATGAAGATCCGCCCGCGCCCAGGGTCGAGCGCGGTGGTCTCGAAGTCGATCTGCATGCGCACCAGGTCGGCGTAGGCCAGGCCGCGAAAGTACACCCGGCCGGTCTGCATCAGGTACTGCTCGACCGCGCCGACGCGGTAGTAGTCGTCGTCGAGGTCGTACAGGCTGGCGATCTCGCGGCCGAGGCGGCGGCGCGCGCCCGCCAGGATCATGCGCTCGAGCGCCCGGCCGTCGCGGGCCTCGAGCAGAAAGCGATACGAGCCGGGCGCACCCGCCAGCTCGCGGTAGCTCACCGGCGCGCGCGCCGCAGCCGGCGACGAGGCCTCGGCGAGGCCTGGCCCAAGGTGTGCAAGGTCGTCGAGGGTGGCGGCGAACAGCCACGGCCGGAAGCGCGCGCGCTCGACGGCCAGCTGCTCGCCGTGGCGCCGCCACACCAGCGCCCGGCCCTCGCGGCTGGCCCACACCGACACAATGCCGGGCGTCGCGTCCCAGCCAAACAGGTACTCGTCGGATGTGGCCGGCAGGTCGGTCATACGCGGGAAAACAAAAGCGCCCGATGTACTCGGGCGCTTTGATGAGTGGTGGGCGATACTGGACTCGAACCAGTGACCTCGTCGGTGTGAACGACGCGCTCTAGCCAGCTGAGCTAATCGCCCGTGATTGCCACGCGGCAGAGTATAGCATAGGTGGGGTTGTTCTGCAAATCCGGCGACCACAGTAGTGCCAAAGGGGAGGGGGTAACACATCTGGCTGTGTGGTGCGGTCGCCGCCGCGATCGCACCACACAGCCAACAAATAATTCCCCCTCTCCCGCATGCGGGAGAGGGGGGTGAGGGTCGACTTTGCACGAGCCCTGGTCAGATCAAAAAAGGGTTGCTTGCTGCATCCCTGTATCCAACTCATCCCAGGGCAGGCGTGGTATGTCAGACATGCGCTCAAGGCGGCGCTGGAACTCACGGCACAATCCCGGTGACTGGCGCTCGTCGGGGCAGTGGCAGAAGAAATACACTTCAGTCCCATCTGCGAGCCATTGAGCTACCCGCTTAGCCCAGTCATCCAGCAGCGGCCCATTCAGCTCGGGTGTTGGATGCCCAATGTATCGAACCAGGGCAATCTCACTGCTCCGCAGCGGGTGCATCGGCACGTCGGGCTTCCGATCACGAGCGGCCTGTAGGTCAAAATCGGCTCCCGGCAGAGGGCCAGCGTCTAAGGGGCGCACATCCATGATCACCTTACCCGCATTGTATTGGTGGAGCAGGTTTATGAGGGCTGACTCGTGCGGCTCCGTGTACCAATCCTCGTGACGTACCTCGACTGCTAGCTGGTACTCGCTTGGCCACGCGCTGATCCATCGTTCGAGGTCTTCAATCTTATCCCCACGATAGCCTGGAGGTAGCTGGAGAAAGAATGGCCCCAGCCGTTCCCCAAGTGGAGCCATGCGCTCGACAAACTCCCGCGTTATCTTGAGCTTGGTTGCGAGCGGCCCTTCATGGCTCACTTCGCGAGGAAGCTTAAAGCAGAAGCGAAACGTCTCTGGCGTCTCAGCCGCCCATCGTCGGACAATCTCACTCCGAGGGGTAGCATAAAAAGTTGTATTACCCTCTGCGGTTGTCAGCCTGCGGCTATATAGGGAGAGGAAGTCAGCGCTCTTGCTTCCCGGCGGAAACAGATCGCCGACCCAATCCTTGTAGCCCCACACCGCGCAGCCGATTCGGAACATTGCCATAAGGCTCACCCTGCTTGCGATCATAAAGCTCGGAACGCGGGCATGGTACCACACCCTCGCCCGCACGCGGGGCATTCGTGATCGGTCGGTTTTTCGCCTGCCGCCAAATCGCACGAACCCCATGCCCGCTGTGCGAGGATGGGGTTCGTGCGATCCGTGCTGAGCTGTAGCACAGCGAAGGAGGCGGCTACTGGCTCTGGCTTGTGTTCTGGCTCTGCTGCGGCCGCCCGCCGCCGATCTGGATGCTGGTGGCCTGGAACACGTCGCCGTTCTGCGCGCCTAGCGCTACGATCTGCTCGCCTGGCTTGACATCGCTGAGCTGGCCATCGACCTGCTTGCGCACGCTGCCGTCGGCCGCGAGCTGCACTTTGAGCGTCTGCCCGGCACGCGTGGTGATGGTGATCGTGTTGCCCGACACCTCGTTCACCGTGCCGTTCGCGCCGCCGCGGAAGCCGCCGCCGCCCTGGCCGCCGAAACCGCCGCCGGATTGGCCGCCCTGGCCAGCTTGGCCGCCGCGCTGGCCGAAGAACTGCTGCGCGGCCTGCGCGCGGTTCTGTGTGGCAGTGCGGCTGCCGATGATCTGCCCGCTGTAAAAGCCCGCGCCGCCGATGATTAGCAGCGCAACGAGCCAGACAATGCGTTCGCGTAGCATGATGATGTTTCTCCTTATGGCACGAGTGACGTGGCCGCCTCCCGCGCGGGAGGTTTGGTGGGCCTGCGGCCCTGCAAAGATTCTTCTTTTTGGCGGCTATTGGTCGCCCCAACGCGTAGGGCGTGCCCACGACACAACCCACGCAGGCTACTCGTAGCGCAAGGCGTCGATCGGGTCGAGCCGGGCAGCGCTGCGCGCCGGCGCGATGCCGAAGAACAGGCCCACGGCCAGCGCGAAGCTCACGGCCATGGCCGCCGCGCCGACGCTCGGCGAAGCGCTGAACTGGCCGCTGAGGTTCACGGCAAACGCGATCAGCAGGCCAAGCGCCAGGCCGATCAGGCCGCCCAGCACGCTGATGATCAGCGCCTCGAGCAGGAACTGGGTGAGAATATCGCTCTCGCGCGCGCCGAGCGCCTTGCGCAGGCCGATCTCGCGCGTGCGCTCGCGCACCGACACCAGCATAATATTCATGATCCCGATGCCGCCCACCAGCAGCGAAATCGCCGCGATCGCGCCCAGAAACAGCGTCAGCGTCTGCGTCGTCTGCACCACGCTGTTGAGAATATCCTGCTGGTTGATCACGCTGAAGTCGTCGGCGCTGCCGTTGGCAGGCAGGTTGTGGCGCTCGCGCAGCACCTGCCCGATCTCGTCGAGCGCCTTCGACACGCTGTTCTGGTCGGTCGCCTGCACGACGATCGTGGAGACGAGCGTGGCGCCGCCTTGGATGGCGCGCCCGCCGAACAGCTTGCGCTGCGCGGTGCTGAGCGGCACAATCACGCCGTCGTCGACCGAGCCAAAGCCGCCGCCGCCCTGCGAGGCCAGCACGCCCACTACCTTGAAGCTCTGGCGGTTCACGCGCAGCGACTGGCCGACCGCGCTGCCGTCGGGGAATAGCCCGCTGGCGACATTCGCGCCCAGCACGATCACGCTGGCGTTGCTGCTCACCTGCTCGTCGTTGATGAACTCGCCATCGGCGATGGTGAGGTTGTGGATGCCGAGGTAGGCGGGCGTGGCGCCGGTGAGGCGGGTGTTCTGGTTCTGGTTGCCGGCCACCAGCTGGCCGTTACCGTTGAACTCGGGCGACACCGCGCTGGCATCCGGGACGCTCTGCGGGTCGGCGAGTGCGCGCGCGTCGTCGGTGGTAAGCGTCTGGGCGCTGCCGAGGCCGCCACCGATGCCGCCGGCGTTGCTGGCGCCGGGGCGCACCGTCAGCAGGTTTGCGCCATTGGCGGTGATCGCCGACGTGATCGACTCCTGCGAGCCACGGCCGATCGCCAGCAGCGCCACCACCGCCGCAACGCCGATGATCACGCCCAGTGCGGTGAGCAGGGTGCGCAGCTTGTTCGAGCTCAGGCTGCTCAGCGCGATCTCGAAGGTTTCGGAGAGGCTGATGCCGCCGCCGCGCAGCTCGGCCAGCGCCTGCGCGTCGAACGGCGCCTCTGCCACGCTGGCCTCGGCGGCGCGGCGCTCATCGCCGATCGGGGTTGTTATGGTGCTCATGGCGTTCTCCGCTTGCGCGCCAGCGCCGGGCGGCGCGCGATCGACAGCCTCGGGCGCGGCGCGGGCGGGTGGCTGCCGTTGGCGCGCGTGGGCGCCATAGCCTGGGGCGCCGCGTCGCTGTCGAGCAGGCCGTCGCGCACCGTCAGCACGCGCGCGGCGTGGGCCGCGATATTGGGCTCGTGCGTCACCAGCACGATCGTAATGCCCTGGCGGTTCAGCTGCTCGAACAGCGCCATGATCTCCTCGCTGGCGCGCGAGTCCAGGTTGCCGGTAGGCTCGTCGGCCAGCAGCAGCGCCGGCCGGGTGATCAGCGCGCGGGCGATCGCCACGCGCTGCTGCTGGCCGCCCGAGAGCTCCTGCGGCCGGTGGTGCATGCGCTCGCCAAGGCCCACCTGCTCGAGCGCCTGCTGGGCGCGGGCGCGGCGCTCGTCGGCGGGCACCTTGCCGAGGTACACCAGCGGCAGCGCCACATTCTCGAGCGCGCTCTGGCGTGGCAGCAGGTTAAACTGCTGGAACACGAAGCCGATCTTGCGGTTGCGCACCGCCGCCAGCAGGTTGCGCTCGAGCCGCTCGACCGGCAGCCCATCGAGGATATACTCGCCGCCGCTGGGCGTGTCGAGGCAGCCCAGCAGGTTCATCAGCGTGCTCTTGCCCGAGCCCGACGGCCCCATGATCGCCACGAACTCGCCGCGGCGGATGCTGAAGCTGATCCCGCGCAGCGCGGGAACGTCGATCTGGCCCATGCGGTAGACTTTGCGCAGGTCGCGCACCTGGATCATCGATTCCATTGCCATCTCCTGAGGCCCGCTCTGCCCGCAGAGTGCGCAGATGGCGCATGCAAGCTACCGGTGCACTCTGTGGGCAGAGCGCCCTGCTAGCGTCCGCCGCCGGGGCCAAACGGAACGCGCAGCGCGCCGCCGGTGCCGTTGCGGTTGGTCGCCTGGCTGGTGGTGGCGGCCGGGATGGCCAGCAGGTCGCCCTCGCGCAGGCACTGCGCGCCGGTGTCGACGCAGCCGGTGATCACTGTCTGGCCGCTGCTGGTGGCGCCAGTCTCGACCTGCACGGTCACGGGGATCTGGTCGCTGCCCTGCAGCACCGTCACGCTGCGCGTATTCCCCAGCGTCTGCACGGCGCGGCTCGGCACCAGCACGGCGTTGTCGATCTGCTGCACCAGGATATCGGCGCTGGCGCTCATGCCCACCTTCACCGGCGCGCTGCCGGGGTCGAACTCGACCTGCACCGGGTAGGTCACGACGTTCTGCTGCACTGTCGCGGCCGGCGCCACGGTGGTCACCTTGCCAATCAGCTGCACATTCGGCAGCGCGTCAAAGGTCAGCGTCACGGGCTGGCCCACCTGCACGCGCGCGGCGTCGGTCTCGCTCAGGCTCACGTCGACATGCAGCTTCGAGCGGTCGACCAGCGCGACTGCGGCGGTGGTGGCGCTGGCGATGCTGCCGGGCTGCACATTCACGGCCGACACCACCGCGTCAAACGGCGCGGCGAGCGTGGCCTGGTCGAGGTTGCGCTGCGCCGTCGCGACCGATACCTGGGCTTGGGCCAGGCTTGCCTCGGCGGCGGCCAGGTCGGGCGCGGCCGCTGGCGCGGTGAGCTTGTCGAGGTTGGCCTGAGCCTGCGCCAGCTGCGACTGGGCGCTCGCCAGGTTGGCCGAGGTTCCGCCGCCCTGCAAGCTGGCGAGCTGGGTGCGCGCCTGTGTCACGGCCGCCTGGGCCTGCTGCAGATCGCTGGCGGTGGGGTGGGTGAGCTTGTCGAGCTGGGCCTGGGCGTTGGCCACCTGCTGCTGGAGCAGCGGCACCTGCGCGGCCTCGTTCTGGCGGGCGGTGTCGTAGTTCACCTGGGCCTGCTGCAGCGCGCCCTCGGCGCTGTGCATGGCGGCCTGCGCCTGCACGAACGCGTCGTAGTACTGCTGGCGCTGGGCGTCGTTGAGCGTGTTGGCCACCGGCTTGCCCTGCGCGCTGGTCTTGGTCGGGTTCACCGGGTCGTTGCCGGTGTCTTGCACATACTGCCAGTTTTGGAATGTCGTGGAATACTTCGACTGCGCCTGGGTGAGCGAGTTGGCGGCCTGCTGCATGGTGTTGTAGGCGCTGCTCTTGGCCTGCGAGAGGCTAGCGCTCGTGGTTTGCTGGTTTGTCTGCGCCTGTGCGAGCTGCGTCTGGGCCGCGCTGAGGTCGGCCGGGCCGGGGCTCTGCAAGGCTGCGAGCTTGGCCTGAGCGGCGGCGAGCTGGGCCTGGGCGCTCTGCACATCGGTGACGCTGGCGGTGCGCGTTTTCGCCATCTGGGCCTTGGCGCTTGCCAGCGCCGCCTGCGCAGTCGCGAGGTCGGCGTCGGTCGGGCTGCCGTGGCGCGCCTGGTCGAGCTTGGCCTGGGCGGCCTTGAGGTTCGCCTGGGCCTGCTGCAGCTGGAGCTGGAGGTCGGCGGCGTCGATCTGCGCCAGCGCCTGGCCGGCCTTCACCTGGTCGCCGACCTTCACCTTCACGGCGGTGACGGTGGTAGCCTCGGGGAAGGCCAGGTCGGCGGTGCGCGCGGCCGCCACTGCGCCGCTGCCGGCGACGGTGAGCGTGAGGCTGCCCTGCGCGACGCTGGTGGTCGTGGTGGTGGTAGCCGGCGCCAGGCGCGAAGGCAGCCACCAGAATAGCAGCGCCGCGATCAGCGCAAGGGTTGGCGGCACCGCCAGCCAGCGCCGATCGGCCGGCGCTGGCGTATCGCCAGCGCCGGCCGAAGGAAAGGGCAGGGTGATGCGCATAGCCTCATCCTTCTACTATTCATAGCGTGGCGCTGCTCGCCAGCCGGGCATGGTGCCACGTTAAGGGCTGGTATAAGAATAGTCTACGATATTGAGAGCATACTGAAGAAAAAATGAGAGCGCGCTTAGAAGCTGCCAGAAAGGGTGGTTTGGAGGGACTTCGTCCCTCCAATTGGTGGGGGTTTGGGAGCGGCTTCGCCGCCCCAAATTTCGTATTGTGTTACACGACGTGGCGAAGCCACGTCGTGTAACACATCTATATGTGATCAAGCGCACAGCGTATGAGCCACGCCTGCACAAAAAAAGGAGCGCGAGGGGTAAACCTCGCGCTCCTTTTTGCGAAACAGCGGCTTGCGTGCGGCTAGGCGGTGTATGGCGCAAACAGGTGAGCGAACAGCCGCTCGAACTGTGGCGAGTCGGCGTCGATCTGATCGTACAGGTCGATCACACGCACCACCTGGTCGCGGCGGCGCCAGATCGCCTGCGCGAAGCTGTCGTCGGCGATCAGCCCTTCGGCGCGCAGAAATGCATAGAACTGCTTGAACGAGGTGCACATATCGCGGGCCGCGCGCGCCGAGTTGTTGATCACTTTTCGCGGGTAGTAGAAGAACAGGCACTCGTCGAGCGTGGCGTAGTCGCCCTGGTCGAGCGAGCGGCTATAGTAGTTCGAAAGAAAATCGGCGTAGATCCACAGGTCGCCGGTGCGCCCGGCCGCAGTGCTCTCGCTCTTGCCCTGGGCGATCAGCCGCAGGTAGAACTGCTCCATAAGCGCGTTGCTGCGCTCGATCATCTCGTTCAGCGGCTCTTCTTCATCTTCCCACTCGTCGTCGTCTTCCTCGTCCTCGTCCTCGCCGGGCAGCCACTCATCCTCGACCTCGATCGCCAGAATGTCGTCCTGGGTGTGCCCGTGGCCGTTGCTCGGCTCGTGCTGCGAGTCGCTGCCGTCGAGCGTCACCTTCAGCTCGGGCGTCAGCTCGGCGAACAGCTCGGGCTGGCGGCCCAGCAGCGTATTCAGGTGCTTGGTCAGGATCATCTGCACCTGATCGGCCGTCTCGGCGTCGTTGAGCGCGGCCAGCTCGGATGGGCTGAGCGAGGCCATAAGCTTTTGCGTCGCGGTCACCAGCGTCGGGTTATCGGCCATGAACTGCTGCATATCTTCGATATCTTCGATATCGAACAGCTCCTCGTCATCAATGCCGCCCTCGAACTCGGCGTCGCTCAGGTCGTCGCCGTCGGGCTCGGTCCACTCGATGCTGGCGAAGTCGCCGCGCTCGATGCGGCGCTCAATCGACTCGCTGTGGTCGAGCAGGGCGTCGACCTCGCCGGGGTGCACCGTCTGCGAGGTGCCCTCGCTCAGGTCGTACAGGATCTGGCTTGTCGAGGCGCGCGGGGCGATGCCATTCCAGATGCCGCGCTCGACGGCGTCGCGCCGGCTGGCGCGCAGGTCGGCCTGCAGGGCGCCGATCTCCTCTAGCAGCTGGCGATCTTCCTCGGCCCATGCTGCGTCGTCGGGCGCCGCATTCATGAAATCGAGCGGGCGGCGGAAGCTCCGGTCGGCGATATACATGTCGTCGAGCAGCCGCAGCCGGCGGTCCTCGGCCACGAGCTGCTGCCACGGGCGGCCGGGGTAGCCGGTGCGCCAGGAGGCCTGGGCATAGATCGGCAGCACGACCATATCGGCCGGGATCAGCGTCGAGCGGTTGCGCGCGATCTGTGTGGCGATCGCGTCGATAAGCGCCTGGTCGTGGGCGGCGACATCGGCGGCGCGGAACTGCGCGGCGGGCTCGTGCTCGAGCCGCAGCGTCAGCGGCGCGGTGGCGCTGATCGTCACAAGGATGCTATCGCCGGGCTGGAAGCCGTTGCGCGCATACCAGCCATTCAGCGTCTGGGCATCCACCGCCGAGAAATTAAACAGCACGTTGGCGCTGGGCAGGCGCGTGTTGGCCGATGGAATGGGCCGGCCCTGTGCGTCGGTGAGCTGTGGGTTGGGCATGCGCAGCAGCACAAACGGCTCGAGCTTGGCGCGCGCCAGCAGGTCGCCGCCGATCTCGTCGGCCGTCGGCACGACACGGAAGCGCAGGCTCTGCAGCGCCACGCGGCGCGGGACGAGCTTGCCGCCGCCGAGGCGGATCCAGCCGGTTTCGAACGAGTCGTAGCGCAGGATATTGCGAATGCTGGCGTAGGGATCCTTGGCGCGGCTTGGGCGGCGCGCCAGCACGCGCTCGAACACGTCGCGCTCGGCGACAATGTCGTGATATTGATCGGCCAGCTCCAGCAGAATACTAGAGATCGTTGGCTCAGAAGGTGTCATCGAGAGTCCTCCCCGGGCGTCTCGAACCGTTGCCAGGCAGCGGGGGGCCCCCAGCCGGCAAAATGGTCGGGATGGATCAATTCGGCGAGTAGCTCCAGGCTATCGACCACGCGCGGGCCGGGGCGGCTGAAGTAGGCGTTGCCGTCGACAGCGTACACGCGGCGCTGGCGCACCGCCGGCAGCGCCTGCCAGCCTGGCCGGTGCGGCAGCACGCGGCCGGCTTCGTCGAGCGTCTGGGCCAGGTCGAAGCCGCATGGTGTGATCACGATCACCTCGGGCGCGAACGCGATTACGTCACCCCACGTCACCCGCCGCGAGTCGCTTCCGGCGCTGCCGAGCCCGGCCTGCCCGCCGGCCAGCTGCACCAGCTCGGGCAGCCAGTGGCCGGGGCCATAGATCGGGTCGAGCCATTCGAGGCAGGCCACCCGCGGCCGGCGGCCGATCGCCGCCGCGCGCTCGCGCACGCGCGCCACGCGGGCGCGCAGCGTGGCCAGCAGCGCCTCGGCGCGCGGGCCATGCCCGGCGGCCACGCCGACGCTGGCGATCGTCGCCAGGATGTCGTCGAGGCTGTTCGGCTCGAGCGAGAGCACCTGCGGCGCCAGGCCGGCGTGCTCGGCGCTCACATCGCGCACCGCCCGCGCGACATCGCCGTAGCTTACCGCGCACACCGCGCAGAGCGCCTGGGTCAACACCAGGTCGGGCCGCAGCTCGGCCAGCAGCGCCTCGTCGAGCGCATACAGGCTCAGGCCCGCCTGAAGCTGCCGCCGCACCGCGTGGTCGATCTCTTCCGAGCTGGAGGTGGAGTGGTCGAGCAGGCTGCGCGTCAGAATCGGCTTGCTGCGCGCCTCGGCCGGGTAGTCGCACTCGTGCGTCACGCCGACGAGCGACTCGCCCAGCCCGAGCGCGCAGACGATCTCAGTCGCGCTCGGCAGCAGTGAAACTATTCGCAAGACCCCATCCCTCCTGGCCGGCCTACTAGGTGCGTAGCGGCGGCTACAGGGTAGCACTCCGGCAAGGGTATGTCAAGGCGCTCCAGGCGCCAGGCATGGCCTGTGCAAAGGCTCTCGGCCCCTCGCCCGCGCTCGGGGAGAAAGGGGGAAGGGAGTGCCGGCTTTGCACGCGCCAGAAGCGGGAGGAACCACTGCGGCGCTGCAGCGGTTCCTGGTTTGCCCGTGGCGGCGGCTCGGCCGCGAGGCGGCTAGAGCAAGCTGGCGAGGCGGCGCACGCCTTCGTCGATCTGCGCGGGCGTGACGGCGCAGAACGGCAGGCGCACAAAGCGCTCGCCGTCGGGCAGCTCGCCCTGGTCGGCGTCGGCGAAGAACGCCTGGCCGGGCGTCAGCACCAGGCCGATATCCTTGGCGCGCGCCACCAGGCCGGCGTAGTTCGCGCCTTCGGGCAGCATCACGCTCACGAAAAAGCCGCCGTCGGGCGCGAAGATCTGCGCGCCGGCCAGGTGCTGGCGCGTGGCGCTCACCATGGCCTGCCAGCGCGGGCGGTACAGCGCCTTCAGCTTCTCGATATTTGGCTGGAGCCAGCCGCGCCGGATGTACTCGGCCACGGCGGCCTGGGTCGGCAGCACCGGCGAAAGGTAGGTGTCTTCGCCGGTGCGCGTCACTGCGGCGATCAGCTCGGCCGGCGCCAGCATAAAGCCGACGCGAATGCCCGGGCTGAGCAGCTTGCTGAACGAGCTCATGGTGATGATCCGGCTGGGGTCGATCGAGCGCAGCAGCGGCAGATCCTCGCCCTGGTAGCGCAGCTTGCGGTAGGGCACGTCTTCAATCACCCAGAAGCCGTAGCGCACCGCCAGGTCGACGACGGCGCGGCGCTTTTCGAGCGAGAGCGTGGCCCCGGCCGGGTTCTGGAAGTCGGGCACCAGGTACAGGAACGCCGGCACCTGGCGCTGCACCTCGGCTTCGAGCCGGGCGATGTCGATGCCGTCGGGCTCGATCGGGATGCCGATGGTCTTGGCGCCGCGCCGCCGGAAGGTGCCGATCGCGCGGTCGTAGCTGGGCTGCTCGGTCAGCACCGTCGCGCCGGGCCTGACGAGGTAGGCCGCGACGAGATCCTGGAGCTGGAGCGAGCCGTTGCCAATCAGCACCTCTTTTTCGGCCACGCCGTACTCCTCGGCCAGCTGGCGGCGCAGCGCCGGGTAGCCGGGCTGCTGGCCGTACTGCAGCACCACGGCGGTGTCGGCGCGCAGCGCGGCGTCGAAGCACTGCGCCAGCTCGTCGGTGGGGAACGCTTCGGTCGGCGGCACGCCGCGGGTGAAGACGATTGTGTCGGCCATTGGGATGCTCTCCTTGCGAATTGACGTAAAGACGAAAGACGAAAGACCAAGGACGAAAGACCAAGGACGAAAGACCAAGGATGAAAGACCAAGGATGAAAGACCAAGGATGAAAGACCAAGGACGAAAGACCAAGGACGAAAGACCAAGGATGAAAGTGGAGCGGGATCAGAAGCGAATGGTCATGTCTGTCGATCCGAGCTCTCCGCTGGATCCTCATCCTCGATGATATAGAGTGATTGCTCTTCACGCAGCCACGTTTGCTCAGGAACGAGATGTTTGCGCATTGTATGCAGCATAGCCACCAGCGTTTCGGCACTGCGGTATATGCTATGCAGCGGTGCTGGGTCGGCTAGAAGCTTGCGACGCGCAATAATGTGTTGACACGCAACTGTCTCAACGAGCGATCTAATCGCCATGCCTAGAAAACGTGCCTGCTCGGCATTGGTCTGGCCAGTTGAACCTTCTGCGATATTGAGCGATACTGAGGTAGCCGCTCGGACAATCTGCGATTTCAGATTATACTCTTCGCTACGTGGCAGCAAATTGGCGAGATCATAGATTTGGTCGATATAGTCGAGTGATCGCTGCCACACCTCGAGCTTTTCGAACTTGAAAGGCATAACCTGCTCCGTGTTGTGCGCTTGACGGCCAATACGCGCCATAATGAAAGACCAAAGACGAAAGACCAAGCCTGCTGCGCCCTTCGTCCTTGGTCATTCGTCACCTCTGGCTGGAAGAAAGACCAAAGACGAAAGACCAAGCCTGCTGCGCCCTTCGTCCTTCGTCCTTGGTCATTCGTCACCTCTGGCTGGAAGAAAGACCAAAGACGAAAGACCAAGCCTGCTGCGCCCTTCGTCACCTCTGGCTGGAAGAAAGACCAAAGACGAAAGACCAAGCCTGCTTGCGCCCTTCGTCCTTGGTCATTCGTCACCTCTGGCTTGCTGCGCCCTTCGTCCTTCGTCACCTACGAAACGATACCCGAGGAGGCAAGCAACTCGGCGTTGAGAAGCGCCCCGCCGGCCGCCCCACGGATGGTATTGTGCGACAGCACGACCATGCGCAGGTCGAGCAGGTTGCAGGGGCGCACCCGGCCGACGCTGGCGCTCATGCCTTTGCCGGCGTCGCGGTCGCGGCGTGGCTGCGGCCGGTCGGCCTCGGCGCGCACGATCACCGGGCGGGCCGGGGCGCTTGGCAGGCCGCGCACCTCGGGCGGCGCCGCGAAATCGGCCAGCGCGGCGATCGCCTCCTCGGGCGTAGGCTTGCGCGCGAAGCCGATCGAGAGCAGCGCGGTGTGGCCATCGATCACCGGCACGCGCGTCACCTGGGCGCTGATGCCGATCTGCGCCTCGCGCACGCGGCTCTCGCTCACCTCGCCCAGCAGCTTGAGCGGCTCGGTCTCGATCTTGGCCTCCTCGCCGCCATTGGCAATGTTCGGGACGATATTGTCGAGGATGTCGAGCGAGGCCACGCCGGGGTAGCCCGCGCCCGAGATCGCCTGCAGCGTGGCGGCGTGCACGGTCGCGACGCCGAACGCGTCGTGCAGCGGCTTGAGCGCCATCACGATGCCGATCGTCGAGCAGTTCGGGTTGGTGATCAGGCAGCCCTTCCAGCCGCGCTCAGCGCGCTGGTGATCGAGCAGCGCCAGGTGGCCGGGGTTGACCTCGGGGATGATCAGCGGCACGTCGGGGGTCATTCGGTAGGTCGATGCGTTCGAGCACACCGCCACCCGCTCGGCCCACAGCGGCTCGATCGCCACGGCCGCGTCGGTGGGCAGCGCCGAGAGCGCCAGCGCCACGTCGGCCACCTGCTCGCTGGGCTGTACGATCATGCGCGCAATCTCCGGCGGCGGCGCGTCGTCGAGCACCCAGCGCACCAGCTCGCCGTACGGCCGGCCGACGGTACGATCCGAGCCGGTGAGCGCGGCGATCTCGAACCACGGGTGGTCGGCCAGCAGCTGGATCATGCGCTGGCCTACGGCGCCTGTCGCGCCGAGAATGGCGATTGGGATCTTCTTGGATGGCACTGGATGTTCTCCTTGTGTTGCTGGTGGGCTGGGGCGGCAAAGCCGCCCCAGGCATCGTCTTACGCGGCTCTGGCAGAGCCATGCGAGGGCTGCAGGCCCTTCAAACCTTGCGCGAGCAGGATCTAAAGCCGCCGAACCATCAGAAGCTCATCGTAGAACTGGCCGCCATAGCCGATCGCCTCGGGGTCGACGCCGTACACTGTGAAGCCGTGGCGGATGTAGCAGCGGATCGCCGGCGTATTGCCGGTGGCGACTGCGAGCTTGGCTTGGCGCAGCCCGAGCTGGCGCGCCCACGCCAGGCAGCTCGCGAGCAGCGCGTCGGCGATGCCCAGCCCGCGCCACTCGGCCGCGACATACACGCCAACGATCAGGCCGGTGTGGCGATCCTTCGGGTCGTCAACGTCGCAGACAAGCGTGGTCATGCCCAGCAGCGCGCCGCCTGCCTCGGCGAGATACGTAATGCCGTGCGCGCCGCCGGCGCCCTGGCGCATGCGCTCGCGCCAGTGCTCGGGCGGCTTGGCCGCGCTCTGCGCGTAGTCGGCGCCGAAAGCCTCGGGGTGGTCGCGCAGCCCGCGCAGCCGCAGCTCGCGGTAGCTCTCGGCGTCGCCCTCGCGCGACGGGCGGATGGCAACTTCGCCGCGCGGTGTTGTGAGTGTATGCTGTCTCATCATATGGCTCGATAGAATGCCGGCTCAAGCCTGCGCGCGGCCTCGGCCAGCGCTGGCAAGAGGACATCGCGCACGCCAGGGGCACGCTCGAAGTAGGCCGGGTCGGGGTGGTAGCGCGGCACGCGGCTGCCAAGCAGCAGCTGCGAGTAGGTGCTGTGCAGAAACAGCTTGGTGTTATGCAGCGCGCTCGCCGCCTCGGGCGAAAAATCGCCCGCGCTCCAGAATGTGCTAGCAGGCGCTACAAGCCGCTCGATCCACTCGTTGAGTGCCTCCATGTCGAGCAGGTTGCGCCGCAAGATCGACAGCACCGCGCCGGCCAGGCGCTGATCTTCGCCATAGAGGTAGATGCTCGCCACCCGCGCGCCAACTTTATCGGCAATTGCGCCCAGCATGCGCGCGAGGTCGGCCGCCCCAACGAAGCGGCTGCGCGAAAGCACCCACAGCGTATCGGCTGTGTGCGCGGCCGTGTGCGCCCAGCCGCTTGCCCCGGTGTAGCCGCGCAGGTCGCGCTCGGCGGCGAGGTAGCTTAGCGCGCGGTCGAGCCACTCGCGCAGCTCGGCCTCGGCCAAAAATGGGTGCAGATTATCGCGTTCGAGTATTTCGTTGGCCACCAGCAGCGAGAAGCTGCGCAGAAACACTCTGTCGTCGCCCTGCTCGCCCAGGCCCACCTGCAGGTTCGCCGCCAGCTGGCCGAGCAGTGCGCGCAGCTCCGCAGGCGTGTAGCGTCCGCCGCCGATCCAGCTGTCGAGCAGCGGGTAGGCCAGCTCGTCGCGCAGCCACGGGTCGGGCGAGCCCAGGTAGCCAAGCAGCTCCTCGGTCAGGTCGGCCAACGCGTGGCCAGGCGGCAGCGCGGCGTCGCTAGCAAGTACGGCTTGCCAGAATGCGCGATCCATCGTGGTCTCCTTTGCAGGTGAGACGTGCCGCAGCGCCTAGGTGCGTCGCGCCGCAGCGCGTCTCTACGGTTGGGGAAGGTGGCGAGCGTTTGGCGCCCGCATCACCTTCCCCAATATTTCCCTCCCCTGCCAGAGAGGGGCCAGGGGTGGGGCTCCTCCAGGCCGCGCCCAGCGCGATCAGGCAGCCCGCAGGTCGACAATATGCTCGAACAGCTTGCCGGTCTCGACCATCGTCACCGGCGCGCCGGTGGCCTCCTCGACCTTGGCGATCAGCTCGAGCACCGGCTGCGTCAGCTCGGCGCGGCTCTTCGCGCCAGTCACCGCCGGGTCGTAGTGGTCGCAGAACGTCAGCGCGATCTCGGTTGGGCCGTTGAGCATCGCCGCGTAGCGCAGCATGTCCCAGGGGATCTCGGCGGCCTTGCGGCGCAGCCGGCCCGTCACCACGCCATACTCGGCGATGCCGCGCTGCTTGATCTCTTCGGCGTCGAGCTCGCCGGGCAGCGGGCCGGCGCCCACGCGCGAGGGCACCGCCTTGACCACCATCACCGCGCCGGCGATATGCCGCCAGCTCAGGCCCACATCGTCGGCGGCGGCCACCACCGTGCAGTTGCCCGAGGTGACGAACGGGTAGTCGGGCGAAAGCGCCAGCGACAGAAACGTGCCCTGCGAGCACTCGACCACCACCGTGTGGTCGCGCGCGGTGTCGTTGGCGATCTGGGCGATGTCGGCCAGGTACGGCTTAAGCTCGGGGATGTCTTTGGCCTGCGGCGCCTGGCGCAGCACAAAATCGGCCTGCGCGGCGCCCGAGCCGCTTTTGGTCGAGCCGACCGTCTCGCTCAGGTGCTGGCTGCCCTTCTCGCGCGCGATGTGCTCCTCGGTGATGATCGGGCAGCGGTAGTCGACCTGCACGCGCGTGTGCAGGCCGTAGCGCTCGACCTCGGCGGCGAATACGCGCGGATCGACGGCCACGCCCGAGCCGATGCCCACGGCGGTGCCGGCGTGCATAAAGCCGAGCGGCAGCTGGCGCGTGCGGATCGAGTTCTCTTCGGTGATATAGACGCTATGGCCGGCGTTGGTGCCGATCCCGGCGCGCAGGCACAGCGGCGCATTCTCGCGGCGCGAGAGATAGGCCGCAACCTTGCCCTTGCCCGAGTCGCCCCACAAGGCGTCGACGACGATGATTGCTCCCATTATTGAGATTTGCTCCTTGTTATTTTGCCACGAAGGCTCGAAGACACCAAGGATCTAGAACCATGTGGTTGTGAGCATGCTCTATAAAAACTTCGCGTCTTCGTGCCTTTGTGGCAAATGCTTAATCGCCACGGTTGGCGCGTTCAAACTGTGAGTGCGCCCGCGCTGCCAGCCGCAAACCTATCCCCGCCACTTGAAGGGCGGAGCACGAGGGAGTCCTAGATCGTCAAAGCGTGGATCGCGCGCACGGCCGCGTCGGCGTCGGCGCTCGACACCACCACGCTGATCGAGCACTCCGACGAACCCTGCGCGATCGCAACCACGTTGATATGGCGCTCGGCCAGCGTGCCGAACACCTGGCTGGCCACGCCGGGCGTCTCGCGCATGCCTGCGCCCACGGCGGTGACGATCACCACGTCGTCGCGCGCCCAGATCCGGTCGACATCGCGGCGCGCCAGCTCGTTCGCCAGGCCGTCTTCGAGCGAGTGCACCACTGCCGCTGAGGCGCTGAACGGCACCACGAAGCAGATGCTCTGCTCGGACGAAGCCTGCGAGATCATCAGCACGTTCGCGCCGACGCTGGCTACCGCGCCGAAGGTGCGCGCGGCCACGCCCGGCACGCCGATCATGCCGCGGCCCTCGACGGTGATCATGCTCATCGACTTGATCGCCGTCACCGCCTTGATCGCCCGGCCATTGGCCTCGGGCGCGCTCACCACTAGCGTGCCGGGGTGCGCGGCGTTGAAGGTGTTGCGGATGCGCAGCGGGATGCCGTGCTCGACGACCGGGCGGATGGTGCGCGGGTGCAGCACCTTGGCGCCGAAGTAGGCCAGCTCGCCCATCTCGGCGAACGAGATCGCCGGGATGACGCGCGCATCGGGCACCAGCCGCGGGTCGGTGGTCATCACGCCGTCGACATCGGTGTAGATCGCGACCTCGTCGGCGTCGAGCGCAGCCCCAATGATCGCGCCGCTGTAGTCGCTGCCGCCGCGGCCCAGCGTGGTGGTGGCGCCGCTCTCGGTGGCGCCGATGAAGCCGGTGACCACCGGCACGGCGCCGCGCTCGAGCAGCGGCAGCAGCCGCTCGCGCGTGCGCTCGCGCGTTTGCGGCTGGATCGGCACCGCGCTGGTGAAGTGCGGGCTGGTGATCACGAACTCGGTCGCGTCGATCGCCTCGGCGGCGATGCCGCGCGCGCGCAGGGCCGCGGCCACCAGGCGCACGCTCATGCGCTCGCCCAGGCTCGAGATCGCGTCGATCGCGCGCGGCGAGGCTTCGCCCAGCACCCCGACGCTATGGCACAGCAGCTCGAACTCGTCGATCAGCTGCTCGATCGGCCCGCGCGTCGCGGCCGCGTCGGCGCCGTCGGGCACAAGCTCGGCCAGCGCGGCGGCGTGCTTCTCGCGCAGGCTCGCGGCGATGCGCTTGTAGCTGGCCGCGTCGCCGGCGGCTGCGGTGCTCGCGCCCTTCAAAAGCAGGTCGGTCACGCCGCTCATCGCCGACACCACCACCACGGCGTGATCCCATGTCGCCAGGTGATCGCGCGTAATCGCCGCCAGCGCCGCAATCGCCGTGGCGTTGCCCACCGACGTGCCGCCAAATTTCATCACAAGCAGAGACATCGTTGCCCTTTTCATATCTACAGGTTACACAGATGATACAGATAGTGGTTTTAGAAGCTGTTTGAAAAGGGTGGTTTGGAGGGACGAAGTCCCTCCAGGTTTCCACTTGTTCTGGCGGGTGGCGGCCACATTCGTGGCCGCCACCCGCCAGAAAGTGCGAGGGGCATAGCCCCTCGCGCACCCCCTTTTCAAACAGGCTCTTAGGAGTTACGCACGTGCGCGATTCGGCTTCCTCGAGCGACGAGATTGAGCCTGCGGCAGCATGGTACGTGTTGGTCTTCTGTGTGCGGTTTTTCCGCGCTCCGCACGGAAAAACCGCACACGATACAGAGCATGGTACCGCTCTGCCGAAGGCTCAGCACGCTAACTGCGTAAGCCCCAGGTTTATTCATCCGCGTCATCTGTGAAATCCGAAAACTAACATCACCAGCCTAGCCACTTCACGATCGAGGCCATATCGGCGGCCACCGGCTCGGGCTTGGCAAACTGCTCGACCGCCAGGCCGGGATCTTTCAGGCCATGGCCGGTGAGCACCGCCACGTAGCGCGCGTCGCGCTCGGCGCGGCCCTGCTGCACGAGCATGCGCAGCCCGGCAACGCCTGCGGCCGAGGCCGGCTCGCAGAACACACCCTCGAGCCGCGCCAGGTCGCGCCACGCCGCGACGATCTGCTCGTCGCTCACCGCGTCGATCAGCCCGCACGATTCGTCGCGCGCCTTGGTGGCCAGCGGCCAGCTGGCCGGGTTGCCGATCCGAATCGCGGTCGCCACCGTCTCGGGGTGCTCGACCGGGCGGCCCAGCACGATCGGCGCGGCGCCTGCGGCCTGAAAGCCGAGCATGCGCGGGCGGCCGGCGATCTTGCCAGCCTCGGCGTAGCGGCAGAAGCCCATCCAGTACGCGCTGATATTGCCGGCGTTGCCGACCGGCAGGCACAGCGCGTCGGGCGCGCCGCCGAGCGCGTCGCAGATCTCGTAGGCCGCGGTCGTCTGGCCCTCGAGGCGGTGCGGGTTCACCGAGTTCACCAGCGTCACCGGGTAGCGGCCCGACAGCTCGCGCACGGTGTCGAGCGCCTGGTCGAAGTTGCCCTCGATCACCAGCAGCCGCGCGCCGTACATCAGCGCCTGGGCCAGCTTGCCGAGCGCGATCTTGCCTGCCGGCACCACCACGATCGCCTCAATGCCGGCGCGCGCCGCGTAGGCCGCCGCGCTGGCCGAGGTGTTGCCGGTCGAGGCGCAGATGATCGAGGTCGCGCCGGCTTCGAGCGCCTTGGCAACGGCCATGACCATCCCGCGGTCTTTGAACGAGCCGGTCGGGTTGGATCCTTCGAACTTGAGCAGCAGCTCGCGCACGCCCAGGCTTGCGGCCAGGCGTGGCGCGGCCACCAGCGGCGTATTGCCCTCGTTGAGGGTCAGCCGCGGCGTGCGATCGGTGACGGGCAGAAACTCGCGGTAGCGCTCTAGCAGCATACACTTCTCCGATGTACGGTTTGCGATTGCCGCGCCCCAATCCGCACATCGAGGCAATCGCAAATCGAAATTAAAAACGCCCCCGTCCTTTGCAGGAGGGGGCGCGCATCACTGAGCTTGGCTTTACTGGCCGGGTTCCCTCCCACACACAAACGCCGCGATGGTAGTCATCGCGGTAGTAGTGGTGGTAGTGGTATCGTGCCGGTCGTAGAGCATAGCAGTATCTCTATGTCGCAAGTGGCGCTACTATAACGGCAGTGCTGCTATCTGTCAAGTGGCGATGGCGCGGCAGCCGTGGCGCGCGCGAGGTCGAGCGCCTGCCCTAGGTCGCTGACGGTGTGGATGTTGTCGAGCGCCACGCCGAGGCCCACCAGCGTCTGCGCGATATTCGCGCTGATGCCGCTGATCAGAGTTTGCGCGCCCAGCAGCCGCACGGCCTGGGCGGTGTTCAGCAGCGCGCGCGCCACGGTGGTATCGATCATGCTGATCCCGGTGACATCCAGAATCACCGTGTGCGCGCGCTGGCGCGCGACCATGTCGAGCAGGCGGCGCTGGATCGCCACGACGCGCCGGCTGTCGAGGCTGCCGACCAGCGGCGTCACCAGCACATCGTGGCCGATCGAGATCACCGGCAGCTCGAGCGTCTGCACAAGCTCGAGCAGGCGGCGCTGCTCGGCGCTACGCGCCTCGGCCTCGGCGCGGGCAGCCTCGGCCTCGGCGCGGGCGGCCTCGGCCTCGGCGGCGCGGCGCTCGGCCAGCGCGATCGCGCTATCTTGCGCGGCGGTGTACCGGTCGGCGATCAGCCAGATCACGATCACGATCGCGCCGCCGCTCAGCGTCTTCACCACCTCGAGCGCCGGCCCGGCGTCGAGCTGGAACTGCTGCGGCTGCGGCAGGCCCAGCACCGCCATCGAGAGCAGCGCGCACACCAGCGCGACCATCAGCGTCACCAGGCGGTTGCCGCTGATGCTCACCAGCATCACCACGATCGTCAGCACGAGCGAGCCGATGATATTAAAGTTCGGCACCAGCAGCCACGCGCCGACGACCGTGATCACAAAGCCGGCGCTGATCGGCAGAACCGCCTGTCCAAGCGGCCGCGCGCGCAGCCAGATCAGGCTTAGCCCGCTGGTGGCGCCTACCATCAGCACCAGGCCGGCGAATGCGATCAGCGCATCGTTGGGAACAAACACGAGCAAGAGCAGGCAGAGCGCAATGAACGTGCCCGCCGCAAGCAAGATCAGCAGTGCCGCCGCGCGCAAGAACTGGCGGCGCATGTGCATCATGGAGGCGTCAGCCGGGGTATTGGCAACGTCGACCATACAGCATCCACATCCTCAAGGCGCATCTCGGGTAGATGCCGCCATTCACCACTTCCTGCCGAAGCGACGCGCTGACGAAATTTCATCCGCACTCCATAGCGCGGGGCTGTGAAGCCGCAGGCACCCAGGATATCAATCGACGCGCCAAAACGCGGAATCACGCAGCGGCGTAACTCCTCTTCGATTATACACGAAATAGATGCGCGGTGAGACGTATGCTGCGCGAGCGCATGCGCGCCGATCGTCTATACTATGCCTCGTGGTGGTACGAACGCGGGGTGGGTGGGGATGCAGTGAAGCATCGGCCATGGCCGGCAAGGGAGCAATCTGTGACGATCTCATCAGTGCGGGTGCGCGCCGCGTTCGCGCAGCTTTCACCGTCGGTCTGGCGCATTCTGGCGCATAGTATGCTGTTTGGGCTGGCAGCCAGCATCGCCGACCTGCTGTTCAACTTTTACCTGGTGAGCCTGGGCTACGCCAACGACACCGCCGGCCTGCTCTCGACGATCGCGCGCGGCGCCGGGCTGGTGCTGGGCGTGCCGGCCGGCCTGCTGATCGACCGGATCGGGCCGCGCCGCGCGCTGCTCAGCGGGCTGGCGCTGTTTATCGCGGCCTGGGTTGGCCTGCTGCTGGCGCGCTCGCTGCTGGCGCTGGCGCTGGCGCAGTTTGCCGTCGGCACGACGTACACGCTCGCCGTCACGGCGCTGACGCCGCTGATGGCCGGGGTGACGCATCCGGCGCAGCGCGCCCAGGTGTTCGGCTTCAACGCCTCGGCCAGCAATATCGTCGGGCCGCTCGGCAGCGTGATCGCCGGGCTGCTGCCGAACCTGGTGGCGTGGCTAATCGGCGGCGGCCCGCAAGACGTCGCGGCCTATCGCCTGGCGCTCGCCAGCTCGGTGCTGCTGACGGCGCTGGCGGTGCTGCCGCTGCTGCGCCCGCTGCCGCTGCTGGCGCTCGATCGCCCCGCGCGCGCTGCGACCGACCAGCCGGAGCGCGCGCTGCCATTCAGGCGGCTGCTACGCTTCGCGGGGGCCAGCGTCTTGCTGGGTATTGCCGGCGGGTGTATTCTGCCATTTCAAAACCTGTTTCTGCGCGCGCAGTTCGGCCTCGGCGACGCGGTGGTTGGCCTGGTGATGGCCGGCGCGACGCTTGGCCTGGGGGTGGGCGGGCTGATCGGCGGCACGCTCAGCCGCCGGCTGGGGATGCGGCGCGCGGCGGCCTGGCTGCGGCTGGCGGCTGCGCCGGCCATGCTGCTGTTTCTGGCGCCGGTGCTGCCGCTTGCGGTGGTCGGGTTCTTTCTGCGCGGCCTGTGCGTCGGCGCGAGCTTCCCGCTCAACGACGCGCTTGTGATGCACGCGACGCCACCGCGCCAGCGCGGCCTGGCCGCCAGCTTCATGAGCGTCATGTGGTCGGGCGGCTGGGCGCTGGCGTCGCTCGTCAGCGGCTGGGCGCAGCTGCGCTGGGGCTTCGCGCCGCCGATCGTCGTGGCGGCGGCCGCGTATGTCTGCTCGGCGCTGGCGATCGCGACGCTCGATATCGAGGAGGAGAAGCCATGATCCAACCAACCCCGCCGCCACGTTGGCAGCGCGCGCGCTCGCTGATCCTGCGCTGGCTGATTAGCACGCTGGCGATTTTCGCGGCGGTGTATGTCGTTCCGGGGATCGAGTTCGCCGGGCCGGGCTGGCAGCTTGGCATTGTCGCGGCCGTGTTCGGGCTGGTGAACCTGGCGCTGCGGCCGCTGCTGACGCTGCTCACCTGCCCGCTGATCATCCTGTCGCTCGGGCTGTTCACCCTGGTGATCAACGCGCTGATGCTGCTCGTCACCGCGCAGATCGCGGCCAGCTTCGGCGTGCAGTTTACGGTCGACCGCTTTTTCTCGGCGGTGCTTGGCGGCGTGGTGATCTCGCTCGTCAGCCTGCTGCTGAACGTGCTGGCCGGCGAGATCGCGCCGCCGGTGATGGTGATCCGCCGTGAGCGCTGAGCTGCTGCTTGGCATTGATGTCGGCACCACCAACTGCAAGGCGCTGGTGCTCGATGCGGCCGGCCGCGCGCTGGCCGTAGCGGCGGCGCCTACCCCGGCGCTGCGCCCGCGCCCCGGCTGGGTCGAGCACGACCCGGCGGCGCTGTGGGGCACGGTGGCCGGCGTTGTGCGCGCGGCGCTGGCTCAGGCCGGCGCCGGCCGTGTGCGCGGCGTGGCGGTGGCGAGCATGGCCGAGGCCGGGCTGCTGGTCGACTCGGCCGGGCAGCCGCTGCACTCGGTCATCTCGTGGGACGACAGCCGCAGCGACGAGCAGTACCGCGCCTGGCTCGATTCCTACGGCGCCGAGCGCTTCCGCGCGCTCGTGGGCAACCGCCCGAACCCGATCTTCAGCCTGTTCAAGCTGCTGTGGCTGCGCGAGCGCCTGCCGGCGGCCTACCAGTCGGCGGCGCGCTGGCTGCATGTGGCCGACTACATTGTGTTCCGGCTGTGCGGCGCGCAGGCCACCGACTACTCGTTGGCCACCCGCACCATGCTGTTCGACCTTGCGGGGCTGCGCTGGTCGGGCGAGCTGGCGGCGGCAGCCGGGCTGCGCGCCGATCTGCTGCCCGCGCTGCGCCCAGCCGGCGCGCGGCTGGGACTGGTTTCGGCCGCCGCCGCCGCCGACACTGGGCTGCCGCTGGGTGCGGCGGTGGCCTGCGCCGGCCACGACCACAGCTGCGGCGCGCTGGCGGCCGGCGTGTTCGAGCCGGGCGTGGCGCTTGACTCGATGGGAACCGCCGAGCCGGCGTTTCTGCCGCTTGCGGCGCTGCCCGCCAACCTGGCCGATCTGCCGGCGTGCTCGCTTGGCGCGCACGTGGTCGGCGGGCGCTACTACGCTGCCAAGGGCGTTCGCAGCTCGGGTGGAGCGGTGGCCTGGGCCGCGCAGGCGCTGGGCTTCGGCGGTGAGCACGCGCGGCTTCAGGCGGCCGCCGCGCAGGCGCGGCCCGGCAGCAGCGGGGTGCTGTTTCTGCCGCGCCTGGCGCCGATCGATCGCGGCGGCTTCGCGGGCCTCAGCAGCAGCGCCGGCCCGGCCGAGCTGGCGCGCGCGGTGTACGAGGGCCTGGCGTACGCCTGGCGCGCCAACCTCGAGCTGATCGAGCAGGCCGCCGGGGCGCGCGCCGCCGAGATCCGGGTGATTGGCGGGGGCAGCCAGGCCGCGCTGTGGCTGCAGATCAAGGCCGACGTGCTGGGGCGCGAGCTGCACGTGCTCGAGCTGCGCGAGAGCGTGGCACTCGGCGCGGCGCTGCTGGCCGGCGTCGCGGCCGGCCTGTACTGCGACGAGCGCGCCGCCGCTGCGCGGCTCGATCTGCGGCGGCGCGTGGTGCAGCCCGACGCGGCGCGCGCCGCGTTCTACGGCCAGTGCTACCGCGAAGCCTACCTGCCGCTCGAGCAGGCGCTCGGCGGCCTCGGCGCGGCGTTTGGCCGGCTGCCGCCAGCGCCGTAACGCTTGTCTGCGGCGCGGGAAGCACCCGAGGCGCCGCTTCCTGCCCGGCAGCCTCTCAGGGCATCACCCAGCCGCCGTCGATCGCCAGCACCTGGCCGGTGATATAGGCTGCCGCAGGCGAGAGCAGAAACGCCACTGCCGGGGCTACCTCCTCGGGCGTGCCAAAGCGGCCGAGCGCAATCGCGTCGACAGCCCACTGGCGCAGCGCCGCCGGCACGCCCGCCAGCATCTCGGTTTCGATATAGCCCGGCGCCACAACATTGGCGGTTACGCCGTCGCGCGCCGCCTCGCGCGCCAGCGCGCGGGTGAGCCCCACCAGGCCGGCCTTGGCGGCGGCGTAGTTCACCTGCCCGACATTGCCGGCCAGGCCCGCCAGCGAGCCAATGTTCACGATCCGGCCGTAGCCGCGCGCGCGCATAGGCCCGAGCGCGGCCTGGCAGCACAGAAACACGCCGGTCAGGTTCGTGTCGATCACCGCGCGCCATTGCGTTTCTTTCATCCGCATCATCGGGGCGTCGGCCACGATCCCGGCGTTGTTCACCAGCATGTCCAGCTGGCCCCAGCGGCCCAGGCAGGCGTCGATCATGCCGGCGACGGCGGCTTGATCGGCGACGTCGGCGCGATGCGCGAACGCCGCGCCGCCGCTGGCCACGATCTGCTGCGCCACGGCCTCGGCCGCGCCAGCGCTGGCCTGGTAGTTCACCAGAACGCGCGCGCCCTGCAGGGCCAGCTCGAGCGCGATCGCGCGGCCGATCCCGCGCGCGCCGCCGGTGACAATAGCGACCTGACCCGTAAGCGACATCACCGCGGTTGCTCCTTGGCTTCAATCGGCACTGCCGGGCGGCAGGCTGGCCTTCTGATTATACTACGCCCCGCCGCCGGGCACGGTGAATATGCGTTTATGCGCCGGCCGGTGCGCCGTTCATCGCCAATTCATATCGCCGGTGTAAGATCAAATCCGAAGGACGGGTGTGGTTGTCGGTGCGGCCGGGCGGCGAAAGCTGCTCGGCCGCATCGACTCTCAGGCCCGTCGCGCTTTGCGGCCAGAGTTGCGCCACGCGCCGTAGGCTGCTACAATGCGTTGCATCAGCGCCACCACAAGTGTATGTTTGCCTATGTCGCACATTCTGATCGTCGAAGACGAAACCGAGATCGCAGGCTACCTGCGCCGCGGGCTGGTGTTCGAAGGCTTCAGCGTCGAAATCGCCGCCAATGGCGTGGCCGCGCTGGCGGCGGCGCGTGAGCGCCCGCCCGATCTGGTTGTGCTCGATATCATGCTCCCCGGCGTCGACGGCCTTGAGGTGGCGCGCCGGCTACGCACCGCCTCCGATGTGCCGATCATCATGCTCACCGCGCGCGATGCCGTGCCCGACCGTGTGGCCGGGCTCGAGGCCGGCGCCGACGATTACCTCGTCAAGCCGTTTGCCTTCGAAGAGCTGCTGGCGCGTATTCGCGTCCAGCTGCGCCGCCGCCAGCGCGACGAGCAGAGCACGGTGCTGCGCTACGGCTCGCTGACTATGGACACCGCCGCGCACGAGACGCACATCGGCCAGCGGCGCGTCGAGCTGACGGCCAAAGAGTACGAGCTGCTCGAGCTGTTTCTGCACCACCCGCAGCAGGTGCTCACGCGCGAGGTGATCTACGATCGCGTCTGGGGCTACGACTTCGGCGGCGAGAGCAATATCATCGAGGTGTATGTGCGCTACCTGCGCCAGAAGCTCGAAGCCGCCGGCGAGCCGCGCCTGATCCATACCGTGCGCGGCGTCGGCTATATCTTGCGCGAAGATAGCGTGGCTGCGTAGGTAGCCGCCGGAACATACGCCCTGGCCGGCGCCGCGAGCTGGTTGCGCCTGCCTTTCGGGCACCCATTGACAAAAACTTCATCTTCTGGCCTCTCTCTGTCACACACTCGTAATCTCCTGATCTCGGTAGCAACCCCGCGCGCGTGCTATCCTTTTTTCCCATTGGAAAAAGGTAGCGCGTACGTATGGATCAACCAATTCACCCCGCCCGAACGCCTTGGCAGCTCGCCCGCCTGCTGCTGATGCTCATGGTCTGTGGCGTCGCCGCCGGGCTGCTGATCTGGGCCGGCCAGTTTGCCGCAGTGGCGCTGGTGCCGCTGGTGTTCGCGCTGCTGCGCGCGCTTGAGGCGCGCGACCGGCGCGCGCGCGTGCTGGCCCGTCGCATCGCCGACTCCGAGCAGCTCGCGAAGGTCGAGGTGCCTGGTGGCGCCTGGGGCGACCTCGCGCGCGCGGTGAATGGCCTGCTGCAGGAGCGGCTGGTCGAGCAGCGGCTGCGCGAGGCGCTGCCGGCGCCGCTGCCGCTGGATGCGCTGCAGTCGCTGCTTGGCGGCGATGCGCTTTCGCAGGGCCGCGCCTGCCAGGTGGCCGTGCTGCTGGTGGGTGCGCCGGTGCGCGCCCCGGCCTGGGAGGGTGGCGTGCGCCGCACCGGCATGCTCGCCTGGCAGGTGCTGGCCGCCGCCACACACGACGCAGCGCAGCACTATGGTGCGCTGCTCCAGCCCTGCGGCGACGCCGTAATGCTGGTGTTCGGCGCGTTCGAAGAGCGGCCGGCGCAGTCGGCGCTGCGCGATGCGCTCGCCGCGGCCGATCGGATCAAGCGGCGCTGGCACGACGACATGGCGAACGCGAGCCCGCTGGCGCTGGCGCTCGCCAGCGGCTACGCCCTGGCCGCCGCGCTGCCCGGCCTGGGCTTCTCGGTGGTGGGCGCGCCGGTCGAGCAGGCGGTGGGCTTGCAGCAGCTGGCGCTGCGCGCGCGCCGCTTTGGCCTGATGTGCAGCGAAGAAGCCTACCAGGCACTGCGGCTCGACCCTGGCGCCGAGTGGCAGCCCACCGATCTGCGGGTTGCGCTGGCGAATCGCCCGCCGCAGGTGGTGTATCGCTGGGGCGCCGGCGCATCCTGAGAGTGCTCATACCAAATTCGCTTGATTACTGACACTTTGGTGGGGGTTTGGGGGCGGCGAAGCCGCCCCCAAATTTTCTTAGAGCCTGTTTGAAAAGGGGGTGCGCGAGGGGCATAGCCCTCAAAGGGTTTCACTTGACAAAAGGAGGTGGTCAGGACGCCAACTTTTGGTATGATCACGCGTGCCAAGACCTGATCAGCCAAAGGAGGAATCCATGCCCACCTCACCGCTGTATGATAGCACGTCCCAGCAGTTGACCGCGCAGCTGCCAAATGCGCTCGCCAGCCAGATCGAAACCCTGGCGTTGCTGGTGGTCGCGAGTAGCCAAAGTGTCTCGGCCCAAATTGGGAAACTTGCCCGAGCGATGCCGCTGGACACCACCCAAGCCGCCAAAGAACAACGCATTCGGCGCTTGCTCGATAACGAGCGTATCACGCAGGAGGAACACTATCAGCCGGTCGCCAAACTGGCGCTCCACGGCTTGAAAGGGCAGCGGGTGCAACTGCTGATCGACCGCGTCCTGCTGCGCGATATCCACAACATTCTGGTGGTAAGCATCGGTTTTCGCCGACGCTCGCTCCCATTGGCCTGGCTTGCGTTGCCCCATCGCGGACAGAGTGGATTGGCTGACCAAAAGAAGCTTCTGGGCTCCGCGCTGGCGCTGTTGCCCGAACGGGTGCGCGTGAGCATCCACGGCGATAGTGAGTTCCGCAGCCAGGAGCTGTTTGCCTGGGTGCGCGAGCGCGGCCATGATGGTTTGTTGGGCATCCCTGGGCACACGCTGCTCGCGCTCACCCCAGATGGTGATGCGACGGCGCTTTCGAAGTGGCTGCCCAATCGCGACACGGTTGCCTATCTCAATGGCGTGTATCTGACCGAGGAACGCATTGGGCCGGTGAATATCCTGGCTTGGTGGGCCAAAGATACCGAGGGCAAACCAATCGTGCATGCGGTGATGACAAACCTGCCGGCGAATTGGCAGACCTACCGGCTTGGCAGTCGGCGCATGTGGATCGAGACGGTCTTTCGTGACTGGCAGAGCGGGGGCTTTCACCTGGATGAGAGCGGCGTCACTGACCGCGAGCGGTTTGCGCGATTGTTGCTGCCACTGGTGATTGCATATGTGTGGCTGGTCGCAGTCGGGCGCTGGGTCGTAAAGCGTGGCTACCGTCATTTGGTCGATGATGGTGCGGCGCGCAGCTGGAAGTACAGCCTGTTTCAGATTGGTGTGGCCTGGAAGGAGCGCTTGGGGAGTTACACCCAAGCGCTGCCAATGGTCTGGATTCTGTACCGGTAATCCTCCCATGGACTGATACCCTTTGAGGCCGCACAGGCCCCGAAACAGCCACGAATAGGGGGCGCGAAGCCACCCAACAAAACCACCCATCGCACGAAACACACACAAACCATGCAAACACCACCACCCAGCACCCCAACGCGCGCCGCGCGCCGCCCGGCGTGGCCCATCGCCCCAGCGCTGATCGTCGTCGTGCTGGGCGCGCTGTACCTGCGCACCCTGGCGCCCGGCGTCACCTGGGCCAACGAGGCCGCCGACAGCGGCGACCTTATCGCGGCCGCCGCGACGCTTGGCGTGGCGCACCCCAGCGGCTACCCGGCCTACCTGCTGCTCGCGCGGCTGTTTATGCTGCTGCCGATTGGCGACCTCGCCTTCCGCGCCGGGCTGCTCTCGGTCGCCGCCGGCCTCGGCGCGGCGCTTGGCGTCTACGCGGCCGTCCGCGCGCTCGCCGCTGTGCCCGGCTGGCGCGGCGAGGTCGCCTCCGCCGGCGCCGCGCTGATCTGCGGCCTCGCGCCGATGCTCTGGTCGCAGGCGGTGGTGGCCGAGGTGTACGCGCTGAACGCAATGTTCGTGGCGCTGCTGCTCTGGTTCATCGCCGAGCCGGCGCGCACGCGCCGCGCGCTGGCCGCGCGCGGGCTGGTGGCCGGCCTGGCGCTCGGCAACCACCTTACGTCCGGCTTGGTGGTGGCGGCGTGGCTGGTCGCGGCGCTCGCGCGCGCGCCGGGGGGGCTGGCGCCGCGGAAACCAGCACCGAGCACTTCTTCAAAGAGCACCAGTGGGGCTACGGCACCACGCGCGCTGGCCGGCTGCTGCGCTACGAGGTGCGCCACCCGTTCTGGCACGTCTACCTGCTGCGCTCCTTCCGCCTCGACCTCGATTGGGGCCGCGTGTATGGCCCCGGAGTGGCGCACCTCGGCCAGGCCCAGCCTTGCTCCGCAGTTCTGGCGGCTGGCTCGGCGGTGCAGGTGTTCTTCGGCGGCAGCCCCGCCTAGCGCTTCCTCAAGGCGCCACCCTCAGAGGCTGCCTGAAAGCCTGTTTACCATTACCAACTTCGTTTGATTACTTGTGTTTCTGTGCGCGCCGGCAAGCCGGGCGCCGCACAAGAAAAAGAAATTTGGGCGGCGAAGCCGCCCCCAAACCCTCCATGAAGCAAGTGAACAGCCGGTAGTATCGGCAAGTAATTTCGTTCGTATATAGTATTTTTCCTAATAAATACTATTGTGAACATGTTGAAAAGAATAAACGACGTAAATATTCTAGAGCAAAAATATCAAATTCAACGATCGTACGCTACTAAAACATAGCTGTACAGTTAATAATACGACCAGTATCAATACGAGAACCAAGCGCACGCAAATGCCCCTCGGGCGCTGTGTTAAGCCTCTATTATGCGCCACAACGCCATGGCCTCAGGCGTCGGGCGTGGTAGCCTAGCTCTATCTTTTCCGTCATTCCTCGCTGTTCCGGCGTCACGGATTATTCATCGGCAACCCGCATAGTATCTTCATTCAGCAACATGTGTTTGCCCGATCGAAACGCCAGCATGTGCCCACTGGCTTTGATCTTCGTGTTGCAAAATATAAGCTGTAGCAATTAGTGATACATGCTCGCAGCGCAACAGTTTGAGTCAATCAACTACCCAACACAACCTCATCAGGTAAGGAGTAACGCGTGCATCGCAGTTTCAATCTAACCCGACGACCTTGGCCGATCGTGTGCGCGCTGGCTTTTGTGCTGAGCCTGGCGCTGCCACACGTCGGGCAGGTGCTGGTGGCGCGCGCCAATGTAGCGCCGGCGCCGCCAGCGGTAGACGACCCGCGCGCCACCACTGGCGAGTGGGCGCCAGTGATCAACTGGGGCATCTTCGGCAAACACATGGCCATGCTGCCCAATGGCAAGGTACTGGCCTGGCCAACTGGCCAGGATGCGTTTGTGTGGGATCCGGCCACGCAAACCAAGGTGGCTGTGCCGGCGAACTTTGGCGACCTGCACTGCGCCGCGCAGACATTTCTCTCCGACGGGCGCGTGATCGTCGCCGGCGGCGTGATTGTCTCGCCGCACGACGGCATCACCGTCACCGCGATCTTCGACCCCGCTACCAACGAGTGGTCGAATATGCAGCCGATGCACTACCCGCGCTGGTATGGCACCACTACGCGCCTGCCCGACGGCCGCATTCTGGCCAGCTCGGGCGATATGCCCGGCGGTGGCCGCGCCAACATCCCCGAGATCTACGACCCTGCCACCAACGTCTGGACGCTCCTGCCCAACAGCGCGTTCAAGGATCTGGGCCTGTACCCGCAGATGTTCGTGCTGCCCAACGGCAAGGTGTTCAAGGCTGGCACCTCGACGAGCACATTTCTGCTTGATCCTGCCGCCGGCACCTGGGCGAACGGCCCCACCAACTCGTTCGGCAGCAGCGGCTACGCCGAGTCGTCGGCGATGTATTCGCCCGGCAAGATCATTCGCTCGGGCGGCAACGATCCCTCGATCACCGACACGGCGACGATCGACATGACCGCAGCCAACCCGCAGTGGAAGAAAGTGCAGTCGATGCACTTCCCGCGCCGGCGCCACAATATGGTCATCCTGGCCGACGGCGAGGTGATGGCGGTTGGCGGCACGCGCTCGGCCGACGACCTGGGCGATGGCGTGCTCACCGGCGCGGTGTACGAGGGCGAGATCTGGAACCCGGCTACCGAGCAGTGGACTGTGACCGCCAGAATGACGGATGATCGCATGTATCACTCGGCTGCCATTCTGCTGCCCGACGGCCGCGTGCTCACCAGCGGCGGCGAGTACAATGGCCGCTACACTGCCCAGATCTTTTCGCCGCCCTACCTGTTCAAGGGCGCGCGCCCCAGCATCACCAGCAACCCCGATACCCTGACCTACGGCGGCGGCTTTAACATCGGCGTGAATATCACCGACGGCTCGACCATCCAGGGCGTCGCGCTGATTGGCCTGAACGCCGTGACCCACGCCTTCGACCACAACCAGCGCTACGTTCCGCTGTCGTTCACGCAGTCGGGCAGCACGCTGAATGTGGTGGCGCCGCCCAGCGCCAACTACGCGCCGCCTGGCTTCTACCAGCTGCTGGTGAAAGATAGCAAAGGCGTGCCTTCGGTAGCCAAGATCGTACGCATCGACTCAAGCGCGAACCTTACGCCCGGCAGCGTCAGCGGCAAAGTTACCGACGGCAACGGCGACCCAGTCAGCGGCGTGAGTGTATCGTACGCGGGCGACACCACCACCACCGACGTCGACGGCATCTATACGCTGGGCGACATCACCCCCGGCGAGGTGCAGCTGACGTTCGCCAAAAACGGCTTTGCCACGGTGAAGCGCAACCAGCCGGTCGGCGGTGGCGCCAAAGTGACGCTGGACGTGGTGCTCACGCCACCTGGCACGATCGCCGGCAAAGTCACCGATAGCTCCACTGGCCAGGGCATCGCCGGCGCGATCGTCACCTATGTCGGCGGCACGGTCGCGGCCGACGCCAACGGCAACTACACCATCGCCGACATTCCCTCGGGCAGCCAGACGATCAGCGCGGCGGCGACCGGCTACAACAGCAGCGCCGACCAGCCGGTCGCGGTTCCGGTGAACGCCACCGTCACGACGAACATCGCGCTGACGCCCAAGCCAACGTTTGTGGCCGGCGAGGCCCACGACAGCGTGACGCTGCAGATCGTGCCGAATGCGACGGTGAAGATCGGCCCGTACACCACCAGCACCGACAACACCGGTCGCTACCTGATCGATGTTCCGCCCGGCACCTACGACATGACGGTCTCGAAGGCAGGCTACAAAGACTACGCCAACCCGTCGGTGGTGGTCACATTCGGCTCGTACACTGCAGTCGACCCGGTGATGGTGCCGCTGAGCGCACCGCTGCAGTTCGCGCCCGTGGCCGACGCGTATGTCTCCTCGGCGGCGCCTACCAGGAACTACGGCACCGACGTTGCCCTGCGTGTGAATGGCGGCGCGACCGCGTACACCAGCTACCTGCGCTTCAACGTCGCCGGCCTTACCAATGCTGTACAGAGCGCTAAGCTGCGCCTGTACGTGACCGACGCGAGCGCCAAAGGCGGCAACCTGTACGTGGCGCCCGATCGCTTCAAAGACGACTCGGGGCCGTGGACTGAGGCCGGCATCACGCTTAACACCGCGCCGGTGCTTGGCTCGACTGCGCTAGTGAGCAACACCACCGCAGTGGCGCTCAACACCTGGGTCGAGTTCGACGTGACCAGCGTAGTGCGCGACAATGGCACGTTCAACTTCGCGCTGAAGACCGCCGCCACCGACTCGCTGCGCTACAGCTCGCGCGAGGGCACCAACCCGCCGCAGCTGGTGATCGCGACGAGCGACCAGGCGCTGACGACGATCAGCGGCTTCAGCCCGGCCAGCGGCACAGTTGGCACGCCGATCACGATCAGCGGCACCGGGCTCAACCGCGTCACGAGCGTGTCGTTCAACGGCACGCAGGCCATAAGCATCACCGGCCAGTCGGCCGGGCAGCTCGTGGTGCAGGTGCCGGCCGGCGCCACCACCGGTAAGATCGTGCTCAGCACGGCCACCGGCGACGCCACCACCGCCACCAACTTCACCGTGCTGGCGGCCGCGCCCGATCTGGCGGTGAGCAGCTTCAGCCCACCGGCTGGCGCGGCCGGCACCGAAGTGACGGTCAGCGGCTCGGGCTTCACCGGCGTGACCGGAGTGCTGTTCAATGGCACGCCGGCCAGCAGCTTCACGGTCGACTCGCTCACCTCGCTGCGGGCGATCGTGCCGCAGGGCGCCAGCACCGGCAAGATCACCGTGACGACCGCGGCCAAGCAGGCGCAGAGCACCGACGGCTTCACGGTGTCGAGCGGAACGGCCACCAAGGTGTACGTGCCGCTGGCAGCGGCGCCGGCCGCAGCCGCCCGGCAGCCGCAGTTTACCGACCAGCCGCTGAGCTGGAAGCCGGCGTATGGCTCGAAGATCTTCCTCTGCGATCTGGGCCTGGCCTAGCATCGCACTATTGGCGCGGGGGCGACGCAGCCGCCCCCGCGCACCATGCAACTGCCATATGAAAAAAAATCAGCAGCCGCTCAGCCGGCGCGCGTTCCTCCGACGCGCGGCCGGCCTTTCCATCGGCGCGATCAGCGCACGCGGCATCTATAGCTTTCTCGATACTGTCGCGGCGTTTGAGCGCCCGGCAGCCAGCACGACCGCCACCGCGCGCCGCCAGGAGCAGTACCTGGTCGACGACGTCGAGACGATTGTCGACAATGGCGTGAAGGTGATCATTCCGCCGCTGTACCACGAGATCATCACCGCCAGGTTGGCTTTCGCTCCCGGCGCGGCCGCGCTGATCGCGGCCCAGGGCCGGCTCGAAGCCGCGCTGCGGCTGGTCGAGGCGCCCTACGCGCCGACGCCGGCCGGGCTGACGCTGGTGGTGGGCTGGGGGCTGCCGTACTTCCGCAGCTACCTCGCCGCCGACCTGGTCGAGCGGATGCTGCCGACCGACCTGCAGTACTCGGCCGCCACCGGCAAGCGCCAGCCGGTGTTGCTTGACGCGATCCGCTTCCCTGGCGACCGCGACGAGATGCTGGTGGAGCAGAACGCGGTGGTGTTTTTGTTCCGCAGCGATAGCCAGGCGACGGTCGCGGCGGCCGAGCGGGCGCTCTTCGAAGACGAAACCAGCCCGGCGTACGTGGGCGACCTGTTCGCGCTCACCAGCGTGCGCAAGGGCTTTGTGGGGCGCGGCTTCGACTCGCGCAGCATCGCCAAGCAGCTGGCGCTGGCCGCGAACATCCCCGGCGCCGACCAGATCCCCGACCAGGCCCAGCTGATGATGGGCTTTACCAGCACGCAGCACGGCGCGCTCGCGCCGGGCAACCTGGTGAGCTTCGAGACGGTGCCCGGCGCCACCGACCAGTGGCCGAACGGCTACTTCGTGGGCGGCTGCTGCATGCACCTGTCGCAGCTCTTCAGCGACCTGGCGCAGTGGTATGGACGCTTCACCCCGGCCGAGCGCGTGGCGCGCATGTTCTCGCCGCGCACCTTTGCCGGCCCGAATGTTGTCACCATCCCCAACGACGCGGCGCACCGCTCGAGCCTGGCGGATGTGGTGCAGGATGCCGCGAGCTACAGCCTGCTGGGCCACAACGCCACGCTACAGCAGGCCAACCGCCTCGCCGCCGACATCGTCGACAACTACGGGCGCGCATGGCCGGCCGGCACGCCGATCTCGCTGCGCGACGACTTCAACACGCTCGACAACCCATTCGCGTGGACTTCGAACCCCGACCTGGATCAGTATAGCGCGGTGCCGGCCGCCGGGCTGCACTTTGTGTCGTTCACAGCCACCAGCCAGCAGTTTCACGCCATGCGGCTAGCAATGGCCGGGGTAATGCCCGACGGCACGAATTTGCGCGCGTCGCCGTACAATATCGCCGATACCGCCAATGGCATCAACCAGGTGATTCGCGCGATGCACCGCCAGAATTTCTTGATCCCGCCGCGCGCACGCCGCTCGTTCCCGCTGGCCGAGCTGCAGGCCGGCGTCAACCACCAGTATGTGCCGCTGGCTGGGGCAGTGTAGCGCTGCTAGGGGGCGATGTTCGGGATGCGGCCGTGCGAGGCCAGGCCGTCGGCGGCGCGGGTGGTTTCGGGCAGGCGATACTTGGTGAGGCAGGCCAGCACATACTCGATTGCGGTAGGCAGGCTAATGCGGTGGCCGATCGAGATATACAGCGGCTTGGTGCCGGCGCGCGAGCGCAGCGCCACGCCGATCTGCTCGCCGCGATTGATCAGCGGCACGGTGGCGCCGCGCTCGTCGGGCAGCGGGCCGTGGCGTCCGGTCAGCAGCGACTTGGCGCAGCCGATCGCGGGCAGATCGGCCAGCAGGCCAATGTGGCAGGCAATGCCGAAGCGGCGCGGGTGCGCGATGCCCTGCCCATCGCAGATCAGCAGGTCGGGGCGCACCCGCAGCGCCTCGAGCGCCGCCAGCACCGCCGGTGTCTCGCGGAACGAGAGAAACCCCGGAACATACGGGAACGCCGTGGGGCGGCGCGCGATTGCGTAGTCGAGCGGGCGTAGCGAGGGGAACTCGAGCACTACGACTGCGGCGCGCGCAACGCCGTGGCCTTCGGGGGCCTGCGGGTCATCTTCGTAGCCCGCGTCGACGCCGGCGACGGTGCGGATGGCGCCGAAGTCGTCGCTGGCGCGCACCTGAGCGCGCAGCTGCTGCTGCACCGCCAGCGCCTCGTCGAAGGTTGTAGGCCAGTCCAACGAACATCACCTTGGTGGGGTTCGGGGGCGGAAAAGCCGCCCCCGAACCCCACATACAGCAAATGACCGGCCGGCTGTGGCATTAATCGGAGTAGCGCTCTTCGAGCCAGGGGTCGGCGTGGTTGTTATAGCCGTAGCGCTCCCAGAAGCCGAGCTGATCCTCGCTGAGCAGCTCGATGCCGCGCAGCCACTTGGCGCTTTTCCAGAAATACTTTTTCGGCACCAGCGAGCGCAGCGGGAAGCCGTGCTCGGGCGTAAGCTCCTGGCCGTCGTATTTGTAGGCGAGCATCGCCTCGTCCTCAAGCATCAGATCGAGCGGCACATTGGCGGTGAAGCCCTGCTCGCAGTGGAACAGCACGAACCGCGCGCTGGACTTGAGCGCCGGGATATGCTTCAGGAACTCTTTGAACTGCACGCCCTCCCAGCGGGTATCGAGCTTGCTCCAGCGCGTCACGCAGTGGATATCGGTCGTCAGCTCGATCGTCGGCAGCGCGCGGAACTCCTTGAATGAAAAGCGCACCGGGCCTTCGAGCTCGCCCCACACACGCAGATCCCAGGTCTGCTCAAGGTCGCGGTAGTTCGGTACGCTGCCATAGTGTAGCACCGGGAACTTTTCAGTGAGGTACTGGCCGGGTGGAATGCGATCCTGCACCTCGGGGGTGGCGCGGTCGTATTTCTTGCGAAACGCGTTAAACATCGGATGCTCCTTGATACTGGCTCGATGGGTTGCCTGGCACTGATCAGTCCTCGTAGATGCGCCAGCGTTACATTGTTCTATACGCGCGCGCCGCCAGTTCGGATCGGCCGCAGCCGCACCGAAGCGCGATTGGCGCTGGCGGCGCGACGATCGCGGGGGATGCCGGCTGCTGCGAGGAGATACGATGCAATTGCTCAGAGGCTTTGTAGCTCAAACCCGCCACTGCGGTGGTCGGTGCGCACATAGCGGGCGTAGCTGGCGATATCGTGGAGCAGGCGCTGGATCTGGTCGCGCTCGAATGGCTCGTTGTAGCTCTGCACCAGGCGAAACATCGGATCGGCGTAATGAGCGTGCGGGCGGTAGTGGTAGCTTGGTTCGCCGCCCGCGGCTGTTTCAGCCAAAATGCCATCCTCGGCCAGCTCGCGCAGCGCCTCGCGCGTGCTCCAGATATCGCGATACACGCGGTTGGCGAGCTGCGCGGCAGTGCCTTCGAGCTGGCGATTCTCGTAGAATAGCAAGCATAGCTGCAGCTTGATCGGCGAATCGATCGTGGTTTCGAGCAGGTGCTGGATAACAGTGTCGATCATCGACTGTGTCCTTTCGAGGTCGTCACTGACCTCTGCGAGCGCCGTGGCGGGATGTTAATGTTGCCCAAAACCATGGCCTATGGAACAGGCCATGGCTGATGCATCATGTCGTGCGATCGCGTTGGGAATGCGCTTTGGTGACACTGACGAGCCGCGCCGGTCGGGGGCGAGCAGTACGGAGTATTATACTACACTCTATCTTGGTTTGTATAGAGATTTTGTGGAGAGTTTTTCGAATGAAATTGGAACGCGCGCTGCTCGCGGTGATTTACAGGGCTTATACCAACTCCGTTTGATTACTTGTGTTTTCTTGTGCGGCGCCGGCAAAGCCGGGCGCCGCAAAAAAAATTTCGGGGGCGGCGAAGCCGCTCCCGAACCCCCACCATAATCCAAGCGATCAGCCGGATTTGGTATTACGCGGTCGCCTGCGATAGAGGCTTGTTCTGCCTGCGGCAGCATGGTACCGTACGTTCTTTTGTGCTGAGATGTTGGCGCTTTGCGCCAACATCTCAGCACCATCCATGAAAAAGTACCGCTCTGCCGAAGGCAAAAACGCGCACCGCGTAAGTCCTGTGATTTACAGATTGGTAAAATAATGGTACACTACGGCCTACATGTAGCCGGCGATGTATGCCGACAGCCAGGCGGTTGCAGCCTACCCTATCGGGGTGGGCTTTTTTGTTTGGGAAGCGAGGAGGACTGTATGTTCAAGCGAGAACCCCAGGCCGCGAACCTGAACTGCCCGGAGTGCGGTGCGGCGCTTGCCCAGGAGCGCGATCTGCTAATCTGCAAAGAGCATGGCACGTTCTTTATGTATGGCACACAGCTGATCGTACGCGCGCCGGGCGCAAGCTCCCGGCCAGCCGAAGCGCCCATGCCGTGGGATACGCAGGCGCGCCGGCACTAGCCCGTACGGCCTTTTCATGCCGCCGCGACGAGGATGTCGCGGCTGTTTGATTCTTTTACCAGCCGCTGCCACTACCACCGCCACCACCCCAGCCGCCGCCGCCGCCGCCACCACCACCCCAGCCACTGCCGCCGCCACCGCCCCAGCCACCGAAGCTCCCGCCGCCACTGCTCCATCCGCCGCCACTGCCACTGCCACCACCACGGTGGCCATGATGGCCGTGATGGCCGCCGCCGTTATTGAGCATCGCACCAATGATCGCACCGGCTAGGATATCGCCGGCGCGGTCGTTGGCAGGCGCGCGCCGCATGCTGGCGATCTGATTGTCGATCAGCTGATCGGCGCGGCCGGCTGCGTCGCGGGCGGCCTCGGCGGTGCGCAGCGCCTGCGCCAGGCGTGGCTCGCCGCGCGGGCTATCGATCGTATCGAGCATGGCGCGGGCCTCGCGCAGCAGGCGCGCGGCCTCGCCATTCGGCGCGAGGTACGCGGAGTAGCTGTGGAGGCGCTGCTCGGCCTGCTCGATCGCACGATCGGCCTGGCTGGCCGCAGCGGCTACCTGGCGGCGCAGCTGATCGGCGCGCTGGAAGGCAGCGTACAGATCCTGGTACAGCGCCTCGGCGTGCTGCTCGACGCTGGTATAGCGCGCGATCGCCTCGCGCAGATCGTCGGCGCGCGCGCCCTCTTCGTGCTGGCCGGCAGCCTGGAGCGCGGCGTAGGCGTTTTGTAGCTCGGCGCGGAGCCGCTCGATGCGCTCGGGGCTGTCGCCGGGCAAGTCGGCCTCGTGCAGCGGCGCGAACTGCGCGATCTTCTGCACCTCGCCGGCCGCCAGCTGCTGGGCGCGCTGGGCCTGGGTGCGCAGCGCCTGCATAGCCTCGACCTCGCCGCGCGCATTTGCGATCGCTTGGTCGGCCATGCGGTTGGCGGCCTGGGCCTGCTTGACGATCGTGAGCCAGTTTGGCCGGGCCTGGCCGAGCTCGGCATTCGCCTGGGTCAGCAGCGCGGCGGCCTGCTCGAGGTCGTGCTCGGGGTTTTTGCCGATATCGGGGTCGTTGGCGTGCACGTAGCTCCAGCCGGCGTCGAGATCGGCCTGCGCGGCGGCGACCTCGGCGTGGGCGGCCTCGCGCGCAGCCTGAAGATCCTTGAGGCGCGCCTGAACCGCCTCGACAAGCGCGCGGGCGAAGGCAAGCTGCTGCTCGGCCTGCGCGATGTCGGCGTGCGCGCCCGCGAACTCCTGGGTTTCCATGGTATTGCGGCCGGCGGCGCTTTCGAGCAGCTGCCCGGCGCGGCTTGCGGCCTGCTCGGCCTCGCTGCCATTGCCACGAATATCGCTCCAGGTGGCCTCGGCGAACTGGTTCACCAGCGCGAAAGCCTCGCGGCCTCGCGCGATGGCGGCGGCGGCTTGCTCGGCAGCGGCGCGCAGCTCGGCCAGCCGCTGATCGTTGGCCTGGCGTAGCGCGGGCATGCCGCCGCCATGCGCCACACCCTCGGCGCGCGCGGCCTCGGCCTGGTCGAGCAGGTCGCGCGCGCCGGCGGCGTCGCGATCCAGCGACGCGGCGGCCTGGCGCAGCACATCCTCGGCGTGGGCAAACGCGGCCAGGCCCGCGTCGGTGCGATAGCCCTGCGCGGCGGCCTTCTCGGCGGCGGCGCGGCCCGCCGAGAGCCCCTCGCGGATATCGGCGTAGCGCGCCAGCGTGCGGGCAAGCTCGTCGATCGAGGCTGACGCCGCGCCCGCGGCCGCGATGGCCTCGGCGGCGTGGTGCTCGGCCAGCAGCGACTCGGCGCGCGCCACCAGGCCCTCGAGCGGCCGCAGGATCGCCTGGGCGTTCGGGAACTCGGGGCGCAGGGCGTCGAGCTGTGCGGCGGCGTCAGCCAGCGCTTTTTTTGGGCGATCGACCTCGCCGGGCGCGCTGGCGTTGAGCTGATCGAGCTCGGCGCGGCGCGCTTCGGCCTGGCTCAGCTGCTCGTGGGCGGCCTGCACCAGCTGGCTGGCCTGCTCGTAGCTCTGTGCGGCGCCCTGGTATTCGGCCTGGCTGGGCGCGGCTTTGGCGGCCAGCGCCTCGCCGGCCGCGTCGAAGCGCTCTTGCGCCGCCACGAACTGGCGCTCGGCCGCGGCGTGCAGCGCCGCAAGCTGGGCGGTGTCGGACGGCGTGTAAGAAAGCTTGTCGTACTCGGCCTTGGCGCGCGCATTGGCCAGCGCCTGGCCGAAATCGGCGATCGCCGCGCCGGCGCGGCGGCGCGCGTCCTCGGCGGCCTGGCGGGCTTGGGCAAACGCCTGGGCGGCGGCGCGGCGCCTGCCCAGGCTGCGCAGCAGCAGCGGCACGCCGATCACCAGCAGCGCGATCACCACAATCGCGATGGCGATTGGCGTCAGGCTCGTGGGCGCGCCGGGCGGGTTGTCGATCGCGCTGACAGTGCCGTTGATTCCGGCCACCAGCGCGTCGGTGTAGTTGCCGCGCGCCAGCTGCGGGATCATATCGCGGTCGGCGATCGTCTTGTAGCTGGGGCCAAGCGTGGCGTTCCAATCGGCGCCGTAGTAGATGAACACATTGCGGCGATCGAGCGCCACGAGGTAGATCACCGCGCTGGGATCGAGCGGGCTGGCCTGGATGCCGTTCGCGCGCAGCTTCTGGCTGGCGTAGGCCTGCGGGTCGCTGCCGGTCTGGTCGCTCACCAGCACCACCACGGTGGCGCCTTTGCGCGTCAGCGCCTGGGCGGCGCGCTGCACCGTGGCGGTATCAACCTGGCCGGTTGTGTCGTCGATCACCACGCGGCCCTGGGCGCCGGCAAGCCCCGGCAGGGCCAGCACGAGCGCGAGCGCCGCGAGCGCGATCAATCGGATGAGGTGCTTCACATTCGCTCCCTGTGATAGTCGGCAGCGCCAGCGCGCCGCATACCAAACAGTGACGCGGTTCAGCATACCATAAAACGGCGTGGTTTGGGCCGGGCTCGGGCGCAGGCAAGGGCATCGGGAGGGGCGCATTCCAGTGCAGGCTTTCGCATATCCGAACCGGGTTTGACGAAAGACAGAAGACGGCGATGATTCATCTTCTGTCTTTCGTCCTAAAAACTCGGATCGAACCTGCGGTAGCCTGTTTCTAGCGGGTGTTGACGGTCAGGATGTAGTCGGTAGCGCCGGCTACTTGCCGCACCAGCGTGTAGTAGGTGTGGTCGGCCAGCAGCGTATACGGCATGGTCACCGGGTGGAAGTCGGTCTTGTTGTTGTTGGGGTGCTCGATCAGCAGGGTCCGCGCCGAGCCGCTGGTCAGCTGCAGCGGCATTGAGCTCACCACGGTTCCTGCGCCGAGGTTGAGCTTGTAGTAATCGTCGCCGGTTTTGCTGCCGAGCAGCGTGCCTTTGCAGGGCGCATTCACCACCAGCAGCGGCACGGCTTTTTCGGGTATGCCGTTATTGTTCTTCGGGTCGTCGCCGCAGTCGGGTGTGGGTGTAGGCGTCGAGCTGCTTTGCCGGGCCATGGGCAGGTAGATATGCACGTTGGTATTCGGGTTGCTTGCCACGTCGCCATTCACCCAGAAGCCGCCGGTCAGGCCGTAGTTGCCGCCCTGCATGGCGCCGGCTTCGGGCTGGCCGACGGCGCCGACGAGGGTGAAATTGCCCGCGCTGCTGGCTGTGCCGCCGCCGGATACCTTCCACCATGGCAGTGCCAGGCTGCCGCTCTGCGCCAGCGCGCCCGTGGCTAGCACGAGAACTGCGACGCCGATCGCCAGCGTGGAGATAAGCTTGTTATGTTTGCTCACAGACGCCTCCTTGTTGTGCAATGGCGAGGCGTATCAGCGCGAAGTGCGCTGCACCTGTGATGGCGCGGCCGTACTCAGGTTTTGCTGCTGGGCGGAGTCGATGCCGAGCGCTGCGGGCTGGCCGTGCTCGAGCGGGTGGAGGTACTTGCCGCGCTGCTGGGGCGGCTTCGCCTGCTCGACCTGCATTGGGTGAGCCTGAGCATACGCATCGTGGCGAATGCCGGTGACCTGCCACGAAACTTTCATGCCCGGCTTGCCGCCGGCGATGCTGAAGCGATTATTCTTGATCTCCTGGTCGACATACACTGGCGCGAAGCCGCCGATGCATGTGAGCTGGTAGCGGAAATCCTGGTTGAGCGCTTCGAACCAATCCGGCAGCTGAACCACGGCGGCGCCCTGGGCGTCGAGCACCGCCACGCCATCGTAGATGTTCTTCATATCTGATGATTCGACGGCGGCGTGCGAAAGGATCTGGTTCGCCGGGTCGGCCGGGTTGTCGATCTGGTAGGTTCCGGCCGCCGCAGCGCAGCAGCTGCCGGTGATGCGCACATTGCCATTGAAGTAGCCGGCGTATCCGCCCGCGCTGTTATAGCCATACACGCCCACTCCGCTGGCATTGTCGCTGCGCCCAAAAACGCCGATGTAGTTGGTGCTAAAGCCGGCGACGCCGAGGCTGTTGGTGCTATCGCCTTCGACGCCGCGCCCGTCGGCGCTGTTGCCGAGGATTGCAACCTTGTTCGAGGCGCCGTAGATGCCGAAACCGCTTGCCCCGATGCCAACCACGCCAGCGCTGCTCCCGCCCGAGTTCGCGACGCCCTCGAGCCCGATGCCATTCGCGGCGGTGCTTTCGACATACAGGCCGGTGCCAACCGCGCCAGACCATCCCTGGCCCAGGTGCACGTGGTCGCCCGGTGCGACGGTGGTTGAGGTATTGCCGAAGTTCACGCTGAACTGCCCGCCCGAGAGCGTCAGGCCGGTGCCGGCGGTGTAGGTGGTATTGTTGTCGGTCTGGCAGGTAACATTGCCGCTGGCGTCGATCACGCGGATGCTGCTGCCGCTCGGGCAGGTGCCGCCCACGCGCGCCTGAATGGCGCCGGTGTCGACGCTCAGCGTCACGTCGCCGCTGGTGCCGCCGCCGCTCAGGCCGCTGCCGGCGTTCACCGCCGTGATATCGCCGCCGCTGCTTGTGCCGGTGTTATCGGCGGCTGGCGCCCACTGCGAGCCATCCCATTTCAGCACCTGGCCGCTGGCCGGGGCGCTGGCGCTGACGGCGCGGCCCTGCAGCGCCTCGCTGGAGTGGCTGGAGATCGCGTAGGGCGTGGCCGTGAGCGGCTGGCGCGGGCTCAGCGTGGTAGGGCTGGCGCTTGTTCCGGCCTGCTTCACGCTGATCTCGAGATAGCGCGAGCTGCCGTCGAACACATCGCCGAAATCGAGATCGACGGTAAAGAAGCCGCGCGTGACCGTCACGCTCGATCGCTGTATTGGCCCGGCCACCAGCGTTCCGGTGTTGAGTGTGGCGGTATCGTAGAGGCTGAACTGGAAGTCGTAGCTGCCAGTTGCGGGATTGCTCGAGCTAGTGAGATAGCCCTGGTAGGTAAACGTGGTGCTGGTAGCTTGAATACCCGCCGCAGTAGGGCGCATGGGGCTATGCGCTGCCGCACCCGGCACGCTGAGAAGCACCAGCCAGATCGCAACGACAAACCGCAGCAGATGTGTTCTCATGGCGACTTCCTTTCGGCTGATTGATTACCCTCCCACGCGGGTTGGTGTAATTGGCTTCTTGGCCTTTTCGGTGGGCGTCTCGGTGGGCGTGTCGGTTGGCGGTACCGGCGTATCGGTTGGCGGGGCCGCAGTTGGCGGCACCGGCGTGTCGGTCGGAGGGATGGCTGTTGGCGGCGGTGCGGGCCGCGGCGTTGGCTTCGCCGTGGGCTTGGGTGTTGGTTTGGGCGTATCGGTCGGCACGGCCGTAGCGCTCGGCTCTGGCGTCGCGCTGGGCGCAGGGGTGTTGGTTGGCGCGGGCGAGGCCGTGGGGCTCGCGCTGGGCGTGGGTGTCGCGCTTGGTGATGGCGAGGGCGTCGCGCTGGGCGTCGGCGTGGCGCTTGCGGCCGTCGCCGGCACCACCGCAGGGTTGGCCGAGCTGCCGAAGATCTGCCGCGCGAAGAACCCGCCGGCGCCGCATAGCAGCAAAGCCGCCACGAAGGCCAGCCATATGCCGATGCGGCGGCGCTGGGCTGGCGCCGGAAGTGCGGCCGCTGGCGTGGGCGCCGTGGCCTGCGCAGCCGAGGCCGGCATGCTCCACACGGCGCTGGCCCCTGCCGTGGCACTGGCCGGCTCGGGCTGTGGTTTAAGCTGCGTCGGCGGGGCCAGCACTGGCGCCGGCGGTAGCGCTGGCGCGCTGTCTGGCGCCGCCGGTTGGGCAACCGCGCGCTGCTGGCCGGTTGTGGCGATCAGCACCTGCTCGCGCGCGACGCGGGCGGCATTGAGGACATGGCGGCGTCTTCGTAGTCGGGCGCAAACGCCACCAGCCGCTCGAACTGCGTCACCGCCTCGTCCCACTGCCCGCGCTGAAACGCCTCCACCCCCGACCGGTACAGCCCGTGCACCTGGCTCGGCGGCCGTGGCCGCTCGAACTGCGCCGCCACCCGCTCCACGTCCTCCGCCATCTCCCCGCGCTCTGGTATCGCGCCGCCGGGTCTTTCGCCAGCGCCCGCAGCAGCATCGCCTCCAGCGCCGGCGGCAGGTTCGGGTTCAGCGTCCGCGGCGGCGGCGGCGCCTCGTACACGTGCTTGGTCAACACCGCCATCGGCGTGTCCGAGTCGAACGGCACCCGCCCCGTCAGCATCTCGTACAGCACCACCCCCAGCGAGTACAGGTCGGTGCGCGCGTCGATCGGCCGCCCGGCGGCTTGCTCGGGGGCCATGTACGCCGCCGTGCCGATGATGAAGCCGGTCATGGTCAGGTGCTGGCTGTCGTTGAGCAGCTTGGCGATGCCGAAGTCGGCCAGCAGCGCCCAGTTCGGCGCGGGCAGGAGAATATTGGCGGGCTTGAGGTCGCGGTGGATGACGCCACGGGCGTGGGCGTACTCGAGGGCGGCGAGGACGTGGCCGATCAGGCGCAGGGCTTGGGCAGGGGCGAGCGGCGCGCCAAGCTGGTCGTGCAGGGTGAGGCCGTTCTCGACATACTGGAGCACGAAGTAGAGCAGGCCGTCTTGCTCGCCGTAGTCGTAGATCGGCAGGATGTTGTGGTGCTGGAGGGCGGCGATGGCGCGAGCCTCGCGCTTGAAGCGGACGGCGAACTGGGGGTCGCGGTTGGAGAGCAGCACCTTGACGGCGACGAAGCGCTCGAGCGAGGGCTGGTAGGCTTTGTAGACGGTGGCCATACCGCCGTGGCCGATCGCCTCGATCAGCTGGTACTGCCCCAGGTAGGTGTTGATCAGATCGCTCATCGGCTGTTCCTTATTCTTGTACAGGCGATCTGTTTGACATAAGCTCGCCAGGGAGCTGGCCGCATCTTGCGCCGGAATGGATGCCAGCGATTATACTCGAAAAAAGGGGTTCTACTACTGAACGTTGTACAGCGGTATTTTTCATGTAAAGTGCTCAGATGTTGGCGCGAAGCGCCAACATCTGAGCACAGAAGGGATGGAGTACCTTATTCGTTTGCTGACTTACACTTTGGTGGGGGTTTGGGGGCGGCGAAGCCGCCCCCAAATTTTTTGTGTTGCACGGCTTGGTGAAGCCGCGTCGTGCAACACAATCGATACGTGATCAAGCGAACAGCGTATGATCAGGCGCAGCCAAGCTAGCTGCGGCGCTTCAGGCGAGCGTGACCTTGAGCGTGTACGGGCTGTTGTTATCGAAGAGCTGCTGGCTGTCATCGGTGTACAGCACTACGATATACTGGCCTGGCGCTAGCGCGGGACAGCTCGACACCACTACCTGGGCGATCGGGTTGCTGTCGCCGTAGCCGCAGATAGTGTTGTTCGGATTCGTTGGGTCGAACAGCCACACCTGTACCTTGCCGCGCAGCCCCTGCGGGATATCGACGGTGATTCTTGGCTTGGCCTTGCGGCTAATGGCGAAGATGTAGTTGTCCTCTTTATCATTCTGGCACAGCTTGGCCGAGTAGCTCTGGCCCGCCTGAATCGTAAAGGGATGCTTGTAGTCGTCGTTGCTCTCGTAAGCATCGCAGGGCGGTGCCTCGATCACGCCCGTACCGATCGCGGTATTGATCAGACTGAACGGCACGTTCACCTCCGAAACCAGCTCTGGCGCGTTGCTGATCGTCGGCCTGATCTTCGCGATAAACCCGTCGTAGCACGGGTGATCGTTGGGTTGCTGGCTAGTGCCGCAGTTAAAGCCACTGGCATACGCCCGATCGAGTGCGCCGTCGGTGGTTGGGAAATCGCCCGAGACGGTGCGGCCGGTGATATTCACCCCGCCAGCCGCGTCGGTAGCTACTGCGAACCCTTCGTCGTTTGATGTTCCGCCTAAAAAGGTGCCGTAGCGCAGCTTCGACGCGGCCAGGTCGATCAGCGCCAGGAATGCGTCGGTACCGCCGCCGATCGAGCTCTGCAGGGCTTTGAAGGTGTGCGGGAAATCGGCCGAGAGCGTCCAGCCGGTCACCAGCACATTGTTGCCGCCGGCCAGCGCCAGGCTCACGCCTTGGTCGGCATTATCGCCGCCAAGAAATGTCGCATAGCTCAGGTTCGAGCCGTTCGGCGAAAGCTTGGCCAGAATGGCATCGCGGTTGCCGCCGAGCGTGGTGTCGTAGGCGTCGTTCGAGACGGGGAAATCGGCCGAAAATGTGACGCCGGTGATATACGCGGCCCCCTGCTGATCGGCGACGATGCCAAACCCATTCTCGACGTTATTTCCGCCGACGTAGGTGCCGTAGGTGCGCGTGCCGAACTGGTTGAATTTGGCGATAAAGGCGTCCGAGTACGATGTGCCATTCTGCGTATCGCAGGTGCCGTCGCTGCCGCACGATTGATCCGGCGCGCCCGAGGTGGTTGGGAAATCGCTCGATTCGGTGTAGCCGGTCACATACACCGTGCTGCCATTGTCGCTCACCGCTACGTCGAAGCCTTCGTCGTTGCCGCTGCCGCCGAAAATTGGCCCAAACAGCAGCGAGCCGTTGGGCGCAAGCTTGATGACAAACGCATTGAAATCGTTTGTCGCGGTTGAGCCGCTCACATAGGCGCTGCCGAAGCCGTCGAACGCGACGCCGTAGCCGGTATCGTACGCGGCATCGCGCGAGCCGCCGCCAAAGATGATCTGCGAGTAGACCAGCTGCGTGCCGGCGGCGTTGATCTTCACGACAAACGCGTCGTCGGTGGCGGTGCTGCTGTTCGGCTGGGCGCCCTGCGTTGCGGAAGGTACGAACGCCTGAACCTCGCGGGTGCCGGTGGTGCTACTGCCCTGATTCGCTGCAGCGCTCGCGATAAACGAAGGAAAATCGGCCGAGTAGGTAGCGCCGGTGACCGCTGCTTCGCCAGCGCTATTGACCGCAATATCGTTGCCGATGTCGACGCCGCTGCCGCCCAGAAAGGCGGCGTACACCAGGTCACTGCCTTGCGGGTTCATCTTGGCGACAAATGCATCGCGGTAGTAGCCTTGGCCGTTGAAGTCGCAGTGGCCATCCGTGCCGCAGAGCAGGTCGAATGAGCCTGGCCGGGTTGGGAAATCTGGCGAGAAGGTTTCGCCGGTGACATACGTGGCGCCGCTGGAGTCGGCGGCAATGCTCCAGGCAATGTCGTCGAACGATCCGCCCAGGAACGAGCTAAAGCTGAGATCCGTGCTGGCCTGCGTGGTGGCGTCGGTGGTTTGCGCATCGGCGCTGGCCGCGAATGGCGTGCGGATCTCGCTTCCCTGCACGGACGGCGCGAGCGCGCCGCTGGTGGTGCCGCTGTCGAGCTGGAGCAGTGGGAACGCGATCTCGCCTGTGCGCGTGCGCAGCCGGATCTGGTTGCCGGCGAGCATCTGCGAATCCGCGCCGTCGATGCGCATACGTACCGCCGCCAGGTTGGCTCCCGGCTGAGCCTTCAGGCGCGCCGCTAGCTCGCCGCTGGCGCCACTCAGCTCGAGGTCGATGCCGGGGTAAAGGTTGGTATAGCGCACGCCTTGCCATACGGGTATGTCCGACTGCCAGGCGCTTGGGTCGCCGCGGAAATACGATACGTGCGTTGGCAGGCGCCCGAACGACTCGATGCTGGCGTGGGGGTTCGCGCCCACAAAGCTGATCTTGACATTCGACACATGCAGGTGGTCGGTGACCATCATCGAATGAGGCCGCATATTGCTGAACGGCTTAGCTTTGGCATCAGAAGCCGGCGATTGCTGAAGATCAATCGCCGTCAGCCAGATCGCATCATTCGCAATGAACAGGGTGCCTTTTTCGCCCTGCACCATGTACCGAACGTCGGGCGCGACCTGCCCGGCGTTGGCGATGAAGATCAGCGGGCTGCCAGCAGGGTGTTGGCCGCTCTGGGCTGGTGCTACGCGCGTATTCGCAGCAGATTGTGTTGGCGCCATGTACGCGGGCCGCGCCGACGCAGCAGATATGGCGCTGACGATAAGCAGGGCGACGCCGAATAGTCGCGTATTCATACCTTGGCTCCCTCTTGCTGGTGGTGCGGTATGCTGTTGGAAGGGGTATAGCAGCACCCACATTCCCGGATATGCACCACGACGATCGTTTGGTGGGGTTAGTGGGCGAGGGATCGAGCAGTGCCCGATCCCTCGCCGGTGCTATTGAATTGGCGCCAAACACGTGTGCGTATGGCGGCTGCTACCGGCGTCGCGGCGTTTTGGTCGGCGGCGACGGATTGCCGCCTCCGCCACCACCACCTCCACCGCCTCCACCACCACCTCCTCCGCCTCCACCGCCTCCGCCATTGTCAGGCGTATCGGTTGGCGGCGGCGGCACGGGCGTATCGGTTGGCGGCGGTGGCGGCGGCACGGGCGTATCGGTAGGTGGAACCGCCGTGGGCTTCGGCCGTGGTGTGGGCTTGGGCGTGGGCTTCACCGTCGGCTTAGCGGTTGGTTTGGCTGTCGCGGTAGGCGGTACGGGCGTATCGGTAGGCGCGGGCGTATCCGTCGGCGGTACGGGCGTATCGGTCGATGTCAGTGTCGGCGACGGCGATGGCGTGAGCGTTTGCGACGGCGATGGGGCGGCGGTTGCGGTGGTGTTCGCCAGCGGCACAATCGCCGGGTCGTTGCTGCGGCCGAATGCGCGCACGGCGAAGAAACCGCCGCCGCACAGCAGCACGAGCGCTGCCGCAAGGCCGATCCACAGGCCAAGCGGGCGCTTGGGGGCCGCGCCGGCCGCTGTGTCGCCAGCCGGTATCGCGGCTGCCTGCGGTGAGAATGCCTGCTCGGATATGCCGCCGGTCGCTGCGGCCGGCGGGGCGACGTTCCATGTCGCCGCGACGCCAGGCGCGGTGGGCGCGGCCGGCGAAGAGGCCGCGCTCGCGGCCGGCGCCTCGGGCTGAGTGGCCGGAGGCTGCGCGATGCCAAACGATAGCGGCGTGAATGCAGCCGGCCGCGCGGGTGTGCTTGGCGGCTGTGGCGCAGCTGGCTGCGCCGGCGGCAGCGGGTTGGCCGTCGGTGTGAACGGTGCCGTCGCGCTGCGCTGCTGGCCGGTAGCGCCCATCTGATCTTGAGCCACGCGGGCGGCATTGAGGAGCATGGCGGCGTCTTCGTAGTCGGGCGCAAACGCCACCAGCCGCTCGAACTGCGTCACCGCCTCGTCCCACTCCCCCCGCTGAAACGCCTCCACCCCCGCCCGGTACAGCCCGTGCACCTGGCTCGGCGGCCGTGGCCGCTCGAACTGCGCCGCCACCCGCTCCACGTCCTCCGCCATCTCCCCCGCGCTCTGGTACCGCGCCGCCGGGTCTTTCGCCAGCGCCCGCAGCAGCATCGCCTCCAGCGCCGGCGGCAGGTTCGGGTTCAGCGTCCGCGGCGGCGGCGGCGCCTCGTACACGTGCTTGGTCAACACCGCCATCGGCGTGTCCGAGTCGAACGGCACCCGCCCCGTCAGCATCTCGTACAGCACCACCCCCAGCGAGTACAGGTCGGTGCGCGCGTCGATCGGCCGCCCGGCGGCTTGCTCGGGGGCCATGTACGCCGCCGTGCCGATGATGAAGCCGGTCATGGTCAGGTGCTGGCTGTCGTTGAGCAGCTTGGCGATGCCGAAGTCGGCCAGCAGCGCCCAGTTCGGCGCGGGCAGGAGAATATTGGCGGGCTTGAGGTCGCGGTGGATGACGCCACGGGCGTGGGCGTACTCGAGGGCGGCGAGGACGTGGCCGATCAGGCGCAGGGCTTGGGCAGGGGCGAGCGGCGCGCCAAGCTGGTCGTGCAGGGTGAGGCCGTTCTCGACATACTGGAGCACGAAGTAGAGCAGGCCGTCTTGCTCGCCGTAGTCGTAGATCGGCAGGATGTTGTGGTGCTGGAGGGCGGCGATGGCGCGAGCCTCGCGCTTGAAGCGGACGGCGAACTGAGGGTCGCGGTTGGAGAGCAGCACCTTGACGGCGACGAAGCGCTCGAGCGAGGGCTGGTAGGCTTTGTAGACGGTGGCCATACCGCCGTGGCCGATCGCCTCGATCAGCTGGTACTGCCCCAGGTAGGTGTTGATCAGATCGCTCATCGGCTAGTATTCCTTCTCGGCACCATGCAACCAAGCCTTTGTTACTAAACGTTCTGAAAATGGCTTTTGGATCTGTCGGGCGCCGTGGTGAAGTGTGAACAAGGCTATTTCGCTATAGTTAGGTGGATTTGCCGGATGTGTGTTAAAGTAAATTTGCCATTAAAATGAGATTTTACGGGCTACTATGCGTTAATTACGCCGTAAATATAATTGTAGTCTTTAACTATTTGATCGTCATCAGTCTCAAGTCTAGTGTCTCTTTCGCCGATTATTAGCTGGTGTAGCGCTGTTGATCCGCGAAAGTTATCCTTCCGGCGTCGGTGTTTTGCGCGGGCGCGACGGCGCGGGCGTGTCGGTCGGCGGCACAGGCGTGTCGGTCGGCGGCGCGGCTGTCGCGGTCGGCGGCGCTGGCGTGTCGGTTGGCGGTGCGGATGTCGCGGTTGGTTTTGGCCTAGCTGTTGGCTTTGCGGTTGGCTTGGCGGTGTTCGTTGGAGCTGGCGTGCTGGTTGGCGTCGCACTCGGCGCCTCGGTTGCCGTTGCGCTCGGCGCCTCGGTTGGGGCGAGCGTGCTGGTTGGCGTGAGCGTGCTGGTGGCGGCGAGCGTGCTGGTTGGCGTGAGCGTGCTTGTGGCGGCGAGCAGCGCCGGCGCCTGGGTAGCGGCCGGGTCGCCGGCGTTCGCGGCGGCGCCGCGGCTCTGCCACGGTCGCCAGATCGCCAACGACACGCCGATCAGCGCCAGTGCAACCAGCAGCAGCGGCCAGATCGCGCGGCGGCTTGGCGGCGCAGCGGTCTCGGCCAGTGGGCGGAGGGCGGGCGCCACAGCTGGCGCGCGCGGTGCTGGGGCGGCAGCTTCGGCCAGCGGGCGGGTTACAGGTGTGGCAGCTGGCGCAGGCGTTGGGAGCTTTGGCGGCATTGCTACGGGCGCCGCTGGCGCGCCTTGGCTGCTCGCGTCCGGCCTGGCATCGGCCAAGGGCGCTATCGCCGCGCGGCAATACGGGCACACCTGCCAGTCCGACTGCACGATCCGGCCGCATTCCTGGCAGCGAATACGCGGCTTCGGCGCGCTCGGCACAACTTTCTCGGTCGTCTGGCCGATCGGCGCCAGGGCCGGGCGCGGGCCAGTGTTGGCTTGCGGGCGCGCCGCCGAGCGCCGTCCGGCATTGCGCTGCGCGCGCGCCATCTCCAGCATGTTGGCCGCGTCGTCGTGCTCGGGGTCGAGCCGCAGAGCGCGATTCAGCCGGTCGACCGCTTCGTCCCAGCGCTGCTCGTGAAACGCCTGCACACCCGCAAGGTACAGGTCGGTTACCTTGGGCGACACGTACGGCTTGCCCAGCAGCGATACGACGCGCTCGAGATCGGCGCGCATCTCGCCGGCGCTCTGGTAGCGGTCGTCTGGGTGTTTGGCCAGGGCCTGCAGCAGCGCCTCTTCGACTGCAGGGTGGATCTGCGGGTTGATCGTGCGCGGCGGCGGCGGCGGGTCGTACACGTGTTGGGTGAGCAGGGCCATGGGCGTATCGGCGTAGAACGGCGGCTGGCCGGCCAGCAGCTCGTACAGCACCACGCCGATCGAGTACAGGTCGGTGCGCGCGTCGACTGGCCGGCCGGCGGCTTGCTCGGGGGCCATGTACGCGGCCGTGCCGACGATAAAGCCGGTGAGCGTAAGGTGCTGGCTGTCGTTCACAAGCTTTGCAATGCCGAAATCGGCCAGCATCGCCCAGCTAGGCGCCGGCAGCAGCACATTCGCTGGCTTGATATCGCGGTGGACGATCCCGCGCCGGTGGGCGTACTCCAGCGCGCTCAGCACCTGCCCGATCAGCGGCACCGCCTCGGTTGGCGGCATGGGTGTGCCAAGCCGATCCTGCAACGTCACGCCATTCTCGACATACTGCATCACGAAGTAGGCCAGCGCGCCTTCCTCGCCGTAGTCGTAGATCGGCAGAATATTCGGGTGTTGCAGCGCCGCGACGGCGCGGGCTTCGCGGCGGAAGCGCGAGGCGAACTGCGGGTCGTGGCTGGCCGTCAGCACCTTCACGGCCACATACCGGTCGAGCGAGGCCTGGTAAGCTTTGTATACCGTCGACATGCCGCCATGGCCGATCGGCTCGATCAGATGGTATTGCCCCAGGTATGTGTCGCTCAGGTCGGTCATTCGGCTTGTTTACCGCATAATACAAATTCGCTTGATGACTGACACTTTGGTGGGGGTTCGGGGCGGCAAAGCCGCTCCCGTATTTCTTTTTGTGTTGCACTGCGTGGCAAAGCCACGCAGTGCAACACAAACTATACGTGATCAAGCGAAAAGCGTATAAATATGTAAAGATGGCTTAATTCTTCAGCTGAACCAAAAGCGTATACTCGTGGACGTCGTCGAATGTTCCGTCGCCCTTGGGCGTATACAGGCGGATGACATTCGAGCCAGCCTGGACGAACGAGCAGGTGATCTGGTTGGACGCCGATCGGGCGTCGGTGTTGAAGCACGCCGGCTGGTTGAGATTGTCGTTGTTATAGATCGCCACATACAGGTGCCCGCGCAGCGTGCTTGGCAGGCCCAGCGTCACTACAATCGTGTTGCCGGCAGGATTCTGCACGATGTAGTTGTCTTCGCGCAGGTTGTTTGGCGGCGTGAGCTTTTCTTTGCTGCAGATCTTGGCGCTGATCTGCGTGCCGATCGCGATCGGCGCGGGGTTGGCTTTGCGATCGTCGTTTGGCTCATACGCGTCGCAGCCGCGCTCCTGCGGCTGGGAGGTGTACGAGGCGAACGGCGCGTAGGCTTTTGTCTCGGTTCGCTGTACCACCGGCGTGGCGGCGAACGGCTGGGCCTGGGCATTGCCGCTGACCGCGATGGCCTGCTGCGCGGGCTGGAATGTGTAGCCGCTGCGGTTGGGCGTGAGCGTGTAGCTGCCGGCCGCCACCCCGCTGATGGTGTAGCTGCCGGCGGCGTCGGTGGTGGCGCTGTCGCCCACGCCATCGTCGATCGTCACGCCGGCCAGCGGCGCGCCGCTCCCGTCGAGGATCACCTGCCCGCTGATCGTGTAGGTTGGCACGTCGGCGTTGAAGTTCAGGTTGGTCTGGTCGCCGCTGATCTGCAGGTTGGCGATCGATGGCGGGTTGAAGATGTAGCCGGCTTTGCTGGGCGTAATCGTGTACTGCCCGGCCAGCAGCCCGCCGATGCTGTAGCTGCCGTCGCTCTGCGTCGCGGTGCTCTGCGACCCCGCGCTGACCATGACGCCGCCAATGCCGCTCTGGCCACTCTTGTCGTACACATGGCCGCTGATGGTGTAGCGCGGCGCGCTGCCAAGCGCTAGCTTGCTCAGCACTGCGTCGTGGCCGCTGGCGTAGCTGCTGTCGTAGGCGCCCGAGGTTGTCGGGTAGTTTGACGAGGTGGTGAAGCCGGTGACGAACGGCGCTCCGTTGCGGTCGAGCGCAATGCCGTCGATCGAGTCGAGCGCTGCGCCTCCCAGGTAGGTGCCGTAGCTCAGCGTGGCGCCGCTGGCGTCGAGGCGCGCCACAAACCCGTCCTGCAGGCCCTTTGGCTGCGGCGCGAGGCTTCCAGCGCTCGTTGGGAAGTCGGCCGAGCTGGTGTTGCCCACAACGAATACGTCGCCATTGCTGACCACTGCCACGCCGGTGCCGAAATCTTCGTCTTTGCCGCCCAGGTACCGGGCGAACTCCAGCGTTTGGCCGCTCGCGCCGAGCTTCAGCACAATCGCGTCGTCGAGGCCGCCCGACTGCTGGCCGAACGCGCCCGGCGTCGCGGGGAAATCGGTCGATAGGCTATAGCCGGCCACGTACGCCGCGCCGCTGCCATCCACCACAATGCTCTCGCCGCGGTCGGTATTCGTGCCGCCGACATACGTGCCGTAGACCAGGCTGGTGCCGCTGCTGCTGAGCTTGACCACGAAAATATCTTCCAGGCCGTTGAAGCCAGGGTCGTAGCCGCTGGCGGGCAGAAAGATCGGCGACAGCGTGTAGCCGGTGATATAGGCCGAGCCGGCGGCGTCGACCGCGATATCGTTGCCCTGGTCGTTTTCGCTACCGCCCAGGTAGGTACTGTACACCAGCTGCCTGCCGTCGGCGCTCAGCTTGGTAACATACACGTCGAAGTTGCCGTTGTAGCTGGTGTCCAGCGCGCTGGGGCTGGTCGGGAAATTGCTTGAAGTCGTGCGGCCGGTTACATACGCCGCGCCGGCGCCGTCGATCGCGATCTCGAAGCCGCGCTCGTCGCCGCTGCCGCCCAGGTAGGTGCTGTATGCCAGGTCGCTGCCGTCGGGCCGCAGCTTGGCTATAAACGCGTCGCGGTTGATCTTGTCGACGCCGCTGCCGCTGGTGTCGTACGCGCCACTCGTGGTGGGGAAGTTGGACGACGCGGTGTAGCCCACCACATATGCCGCGCCGCTGGTATCGACCGCGATGCCGCTGATGTAGTCGACACTGTCGCCGCCGATAATCGCGGCGTAGGCTGGCGGCTGCCCGGCTTCCGCGGCCTGCTTGACGATCACGCCGTTGATGCCCGAAGGGTTGCTTTTGTACGCGCCGGGCGTGCTTGGGAACTGGCTCGAGTCCGACCAGCCGCCGATATATGCCGCGCCCTGGCTATCGACGGCGATTGCGTCGCCTTCGTCGTCGCCGCTGGCGCCGTACAGCGTACTGTAGCTCAGGTCGGCCAGCCCGCCGGCTGGCGCGGCGGCCGGGCGGTCGCCGCGCGCGAAGGGCGTGGCGATGGTGTCGCCGCTGGCGCTGGCGTACGCGTGTGTGCCGAGCGGCTGGCCATTGGCGCCAAGCAGCGCGGGCAGCGGTAGGCGGGCCTCGCCCAGCGCCGTGCCGATGCTGAGGGTGTCGCCGCTGATTAGCTGGCGGTCGCCGCCTTCGACGCGCATGCGCACCGCCGCAGGGTCGGCGCCGGGGTGGGCGATCATGCGTAGGCTCAGCTGCCCGTCCGCGCCGCCCAGCTCGAGGTCGATGCCGGGGTACAGATCGCGGTAGCGCACGCCGCCCCAGGCCGGCACGCCGGTGTGCCAGCCGCGCCGGTCGCTGCCAAGAAAAAACGATACGCGCGTCGCGATCGGGCCGAGCGGCTCGGGGCGCACCGGGCGGGCGCCGGGGAAGCTGACGCGCAGATTGACCTGGGTCGCGTCGCCGGCCAGCACGAGCCAGATCGCGTCGTCGGCCAGAAACAGGCTGGCGGCGCCGCCGCGCACGGCGAAGCGGGCGCGTGCGTCGAGCTGGCCGGCATTGGCGACAAACAGAAGTGGCGCGGCAGGGGCCGCAGGGCCGGCGGGCGCCGGGGCGAGCTGAGCGGCCTGCGCAACCCCGCCAACGAGCATCAGCATGGTAAGGCTCAGCAGCGCGAGCCAATCTGGGCACATTCGCAAGCGCACTGGTGGATCCTTAACCTCGGAGCCGCATATCGCAACGAGCAGTGCGGCTGCACACGCCGCTCGCTACGATGTACGGTCTGCCTGGTGATATTAGGCCGCCATGCCTGTGAAGGTACTGCGGCGCGGGCGTACAGTGGCGTACAGCCGCGGCGCGTAAGAGACTCGTCGGGCGGTGACGGCGGTTGTGTTCAATTCCGGGTACTCAGGTGAATGAGATTATAACATTGCGAGATGTGCTGTCAATCGGCCAGCGCAGCGCGCCCCGGCGCGGTATGCCACGCCGGGGCGCATCAGAAAGCCTGGGTATCGCTCGCGCCGCCTGGCGCTGGCGCGTTTGGCGCAAAAAAATGAAGAAAGTGTTATCTCGTTGCGTGCTAGATCGTCACCCCTAGCACATCGGCGACGGTGAAAATGTCTTTGTCGCCGCGGCCCGACAGGTTGATCAGAATGATCTGCTCGGGGCGCATCGTCGGCGCAAGCTTGATCGCCTCGGCCACGGCGTGGGCGCTCTCGAGCGCTGGGATGATACCCTCGAGCCGCGAAAGCCGCTGGAATGCGTCGAGCGCCTCGGCGTCGGTGGCCGAGGTGTAGAACGCGCGCTCGTCGTCGTGCAGCATTGCGTGCTCAGGGCCGACTGCGGCGTAGTCGAGCCCGGCCGAGATGCTGTGCGTCAGCGCGATCTGGCCGTCGTCGTCTTGCAGCACATACGAGCGCGTGCCCTGGAACACACCGAGGTGCCCGCCCGAGAAGCGCGCCGCGTGCTCGCCGAGCGCCGGCCCGCGCCCGCCGGCCTCGACGCCGCGCAGGTCGACGTGCTCATCGTCGAGAAAGGCGCTGAAGATGCCGATCGCATTCGAGCCGCCGCCGACGCAGGCGAGCACCACGTCGGGCAGGCGCCCGGCCGCCTGCACAATCTGCTCGCGCGCCTCGCGGCCGATCACGCTCTGGAAATCGCGCACCATCACTGGGTAGGGGTGCGGCCCCAGCGCCGAGCCAAGCAGGTAGTACGAATCGGGGTTCGTCACCCAGTCGCGCATGGCCTCGTTGACGGCGTCTTTGAGCGTCTGGCTGCCCGATTCTACGCTGCGCACCTCGGCGCCGAGCAGGCGCATGCGGAAGACGTTCGGCTTCTGGCGCTCGATGTCTTTCGCGCCCATGTACACCACGCACTGCAGGCCGAGCATGGCGCATACCGCTGCGGTGGCCACGCCGTGCTGGCCCGCGCCGGTCTCGGCGATGATCCGGGTTTTACCCATGCGCCGGGCTAGCAGGCCCTGGCCAAGCGCGTTGTTGATCTTGTGGGCGCCGGTATGCGCCAGGTCTTCGCGCTTGAGGTAGATCTGCGCGCCGCCCAGCTCGGCCGTCAGGCGCGACGCGTACGTCAGCGCGGTGGGCCGGCCAGTGAAGTTGCGGTGCAGCGTATCAAGCTCGCCCCAGAAGGCCGGGTCGGCCTTGACCGCCAGGTAGGCGGCTTCGAGCGCGGCGACTGCCGGCGCGAGCGTTTCGGGGATGTAGCTGCCGCCGTAGGCGCCAAACTGGCCCAGGCGAGCCGGGGTGCTGGTCATGGTGCGGGTCTCTATCTCTACTATAAGAAGCGATTGCCGTAGCCGCTATGATACCACACTAGCCTTCGCCCAGCCGGCGCGTGGCGTAGGTCAGCTCTTTGACGGCCAGCGCGCTGGCGCTGCCGCGCAGCTCGATCGCGGCGGCCTGGTCGCTGGCCAGTGCGGCCAGCGCGGGCTCGTTCAGCGCTGCAAAGCGCGCAGCGGCGGCGCGCAGCAGCCGGGCGGCCTCGCGCGCATCGCCGTGCGCGGCGCGATCGAGCGCGCGCAGCTGCAGCCGGGCGGCATTGGCGCGCGCCGCTGCGTCGAGCAGGCTTGGCGGCGCGGGCGGTGGCGTGGCGGTGTAGCGCGCCGTCAGGCTGGCGGCGTACGGCGCGGTTCCGGCGGCGCGCAGCTCGCAGCGGCCAAGCTCGGCCAGGCCCGCCGGGTGCGCTGGCGCCATCAGCTCGAGCAGCAGCGTGGTAGGCGCGCCGGCCTCGAGGTCGCCGAGCCGCAGCTCGTAGCTGCCGGGCGGGCCGGCGGGCCGGATCGCGTCGTCGAGGATCGTCAGCGCCGGGCGCATGCGCGTGGCTCGCCGCAGCGCCGTGCCGGCCGCAAGGCTCAGGCGCAGCGTGGCGTCGCGCGCCGCCACCGCGCGCCCGGCGCGCAGCTCGGCGCCAACTGCCTGCGGGATGGCGTCGGGCTTGCGCAGAAATAGCGCTCGGCCGGCGCTCCGGTCGGCGATGGCCGTGAGCACGTCTTCCTGAAACTCGCCGCCCAGGCCGATCGTGCTGATCGCCACGCCCTCGGCAGCGGCGGCGGCGGCCAGGCGCAGGCACTCGTCGGGGCGCTGGGTGAAGCCGTCGGTCAGCAGCAGCAGCCGCTCGGCGCGCTCGGCGGCGCGGCTGCGCCGTAGCTCGCTGAGCCCGAGCGCGATCCCCTGGGCCAGGTCGGTCTGCTCGCCCAGGTTCAGCCCGGGCAGCCGGCCGATCCCGCGCGCCAGCGCGGCGCGATCGGCGCCCGAGGTGCTGCGGGTCAGCGCGAGCGCTTCTTCGGCGCAGGCGATCAGCGCGAAGCGGTCGCCGTCGCTCAGCCGATCGACCACGCTGTGCAGCGCGCGCGCCACAAAATCCAGCGCGCTGGGCGCCGCGGCGCGCATGTCGGGCGGCACCGGCCCGGCCAGCTGCCACACCGGCACGCCGTCGACCAGCACTTCCTGGGCGGTGCCGCTGCGCAGCAGCTCGCGGAACTGCGCCTCGCTGACGATCGGGATGCGCATGGAGCGGCTGGCGTCGGCCACGAGCGCCCAGTTGACGGCGTGCGCGCCGCCGGCACCGCTAGCGCCGAGCGTCAGCAGCAGGTAGCAGAGCTGCGGCTCGGGCAGCAGCGCCAGGGCGGGCTGTGGTGGCTCGATCTGAAGGGTGAGCGTCGGCATGGCGCCATTATAGCGCAAGCGGCGGCCCGGGTGTACTGGCAGCGGCGCCTGCGGGGGCGCTACGGCGGTAGGCGTGGCAGGGCATGCGCCGATCAGCTACCGGATGGTACGGCGCCGCGCCCAACCTCAAGGATATGCTGCAGCACGCCGGCCGGCCCCACCTGGGCCTCGAGCGCCAGCACCCGCTCCATCAGCGGGCGGTAGGGGTGCGACGAGCTGAGCATGCGCTGGGCCGCGCGCGTACAGCCAAGGAACAGGAGGTGCCGGTAGGCGACCCACTCGGCGAACCCTTCGCGCAGCGCGTCGTCGTCGAGCAGCGGGCAGGTTTCGCCCTGCCAGGCGTGCGCGTACTCGTGGGCCACCACCGTGCGAAACAGCAGCTTCGGCAGCCCGTAGAGCATGTAGATCACGCGCAGGCGCCCCTGGCGCTGGTACAGCCCGAGCGTCTTCTCGTCGGGGGCGTGGCCGTCGTGGGCGGCGGCGCGCACCTGGGCCATGGCCGGCGCGTCGACCAGCCGGAACTCGACGCCGACGCGCAGCGCCAGGCCAAGCTGCGACACAATCGCCGCCACGGTTTCGTCGTAGAGCGCGCGCGCCGCCGCCGGGTCGACGATCGCGGTGGCGTGGCAGCTATTGCATAGCTGCCGGCCGTCGTGCAGCGACCAGTGGGTGTCGCCCACTGGCGCCGAGCAGGCGTCGCAGCGCGGGCGCGTGGCGATGCAGGTTGGGCAGAAGCGATCCGATCGATCGCGCAGGTAGTAGTAGCCGCTGGTGAGCGGCGCGCCGCATGCTGCGCAGTGGCTGGCGCTTGGTTTGGGCGTGCGAGTTAGGTAGCTCGTCATGGTCTACGTGTCGTCGAGCGTTGGCGCGGCCCGCGCTGGGCCGCCGCGCACAGCATACCACGCTCGCCGGCCCGATGCAATGAATCGCAGAGAACATGGTATACTGGTGTGTCTTTGATACGTTATGAAACAGTGGCGCAGTGTCGTCGCCACGTGAGGAGTACACATGTCAGATCGTACAACCGAGCTGGATCTGGTCGTCGGCTCGATGTTCACCACGCGCCCCGAGGAAGATCGCGAGCTGTACGAAGACGAGCGCGAGTGGCTATCGGACATTCAGGATCTGCTGCGCGAGGAAGGCATCGAGATCGACCTGCTGTCGCGGCCGGGCGTCGAGATCTGGGAGGGCGGGATCGACCGCTTCATGGATCTCTACCAGCTGCGACAGCTGGCGGCCTACCTCGAGCAGGGCCGCGATGTCTCGGGCATGCTCGGCGCTGGTGTACCCGACGACAGCGAGCCCGACCCGGCCCTGGTGGCGATCTGGGATGGCGAGCAGACGACGCGCTTCCCACACCTGATCAATCACCAGGCCGACGGCGGCTACTACCTGCCGGTCGATTTCGCCGAGCCGATCTGGCTTGAGGCCGACGAGGAAGAGATCGACGAGGACGACGAGGACGCCGAAGATCCGTACATCAGCTTTGGCTCGTCGGTTGGCCTGCAGCGCGAGCTGGCCGAGCTGGACGGCATGCTTCAGGCGGCAGGCGTTCCGGCCAGCAGCGGCCCCGTGCGCTGCCTGCGCGTGCTGCGCGAAGCCGCCGACCAGAGCATCGCCAACGATCTGCCGATCATTGTGTGGTAGCGGCACCAGCCAGATCCGGCGGCGCCGAGCCTGTGAGAGGCTGTCTGAAATATCTGTGTACCACCAAGGCACCAAGCGGTACTACGTGAGAAAACACCAACACCACATACACGATCGTGGTGTCTTCGTGCCTTGGTGGTCTCTTCTCAGGCTATTTATTTCTGAGATCGCGTTACGTCGCGTGTCTACTGGCGCCTGTCGGGGCTGGCTGCCGCCACGGCGCGTGGCTGGCGGGTTGCGGTTGGCTTCGGAAGCAGGTATAATGCCTGCCCGTTACGCTGGCTGGTTAGGTGTACCTCGATGATTGAGCTGAAACTGGTAGCAAAAGACGAGCTGGTGGGTGGCGTGCCGCGGCCTTCGCGCGATGCAACGCCGCGCGAGCGCCGCTACTATGTGTGGACGGTCGGCTGCCAGATGAACGTCTCCGACTCCGAGCGCCTTGAAGCGGCGCTCCAGGGCGTCGGCTACGCGCCTGCCGATCGGCCGGAAGACGCCAGCTTCATTGTGCTGAACTCGTGCAGCGTGCGCGCCTCGGCCGAGGAGCGGATCATCGGCAAGCTTGGCGAGCTGCAGCGCGTCAAGCGCGAGCTGCCCGACACGCGCGTGGTGCTGTGGGGCTGCATGGTCGGCCCGAACAACCAGTCGATCTTTCAGGCGCGCCTGCCGATGGTCGATCATTTCGTCTCGCCCTCGGCCGTCGACGAAGTGGTGGCGCTGGCGCCGCACTCGCTCTACCAGCTCGACCAGCCGGCGCTGCCGGTGGCCGATCTGGCGCACCCGCCGGTGTCGGTGCACGTGCCGATCCAGTACGGCTGCAACATGAGCTGCGCCTTCTGCGTGATCCCGCTGCGTCGCGGCAAAGAGCGCAGCCGCCCGCTCGGCGAGATCGCCGACGAGGTGCGCCGGATCGTCGCGCGCGGCGCGCGCGAGATCACCCTGCTCGGCCAGATTGTCGACTCGTGGGGTCACGATCTGCCCGGCCGCCCCGATCTGGCCGATCTGCTGCGCGCCGTGCACGCCACGCCCGGGCTGGTACGGCTGCGCTTCCTGACATCGCACCCGGCCTGGATGACCGAGAAGCTGATCGCCACCATGGCCGAGCTGCCGCGCGCCCAGCGCGAGATCAACCTGCCGGTGCAGTCCGGCCACGACGAGATGCTCAAGATCATGCGGCGCGGCTACACCGTGGCGCGCTACCGCGACCTGATCGGCAAGATTCGCGCGGCCATGCCCGATATTGCGCTCACCACCGATATTATCGTCGGCCACCCCGGCGAGGAGCGCGAGCACTTCGACGGCACGCGCGCCCTGATCGAGGAGATCGGCTTCGACAAGGTGCATATCGCCGCCTACTCGGCGCGCCCCGGCACGCGCGCAGGCGCGATGGAAGACGACCCGGCGCTGGCGGTGCCCGAGGACGAGAAGCAGGCCCGCCGCGTCGAACTCGAGCAGCTGCAGGAGCGCATCGCCACCGCGCGCAATGCCCGCCTGCTCGGCCAGGTGGTCGAGATCCTGGTTGAAGGCGAGCACCGCGGCAAGTGGCGCGGCCGTACGCCCGGCAATAAGCTAGTGTTCTTCGCCGACGCGCACGATTGGGTCGGCAAGCTCGCGCGCATCCGCGTCACTCACACCGGCCCGTGGTCGCTTGGCGGCGAGCTGGTGGGCGAAGGGACGCCGGCCTGATGGCACAGCAGTACGACGCGCCGTTTGTTCCCGCCCCCGAGCCGGCGCCGCGCCCGCGCAAATGGCCGCTGGCCGGCGTTATGGCGATCGACTTCGTGATCGCGCTGGTCGCATTCGTCGGGCTGACACTGCTGGTGCAGATTGCGTTCGTGGGGATCCGCGTGGCGCAGCAAGGGCTTTCGCTGGCCGATCTGCAGGCGCGCCTGCGCGACCAAGCCGAGGCCGTGAAGCTGATCGGCGCCGATGGCTTGTTCGCCACGCTGCTGGCGACGAACGCCGCATTTGCGCTTATTCCGATCGCTCGCGTGCGCTGGCTGCGCCACGAGCCGCTGGCCGAGATCGGCTTCCAGGCCCGCAACCTGCCAAAGCTGATCGCGATCGGCGTGGGCGTGGGCGTACTCTCGCTGCTGGCCAACGGCCTGATCTCCGGCCTGTTCCAGCGCTACGGCGTGGTGCCCGATCAGTCAGCGCAGTTCCCGCTGTTCCAGGGCGACTACCTTGGCCAGGCGCTGTTTATGCTCGGCGCGGCGGTGCTGGCGCCCATCGGCGAAGAGATCCTGTTTCGCGGCTATGTGTTCAACGCGCTGCGCGAAACGTTTGGCCAGCGCCGCTGGGGCTTGCCGCTGGCCTATGGCGTGAGCGCGCTGCTGTTTGCCGCCGTGCACGTCTTCTCGGTGAGCCGCGGCCTGCTGGGGCTGATGCTGCCGCTCTTCGTGATCGGCCTGCTGCTGGCCTGGGCCATGCACACCACGCGTAGCTTGCTGCCGTGTATCATTGCGCATGCGATAAACAATGGTGTGGCGCTGGTTGCGCTGGTGATCTGTATCAATAACCCCGGCATGGCCGGCTGCCCGGCGATCTGACGAAGGCAGGGCACGATTGTATTTGTGCGGAGGGATATTGCTTGAGCAAGCAGGATGAGAAACTGCGCCTACGCCGCCGGCTTCAGGATCAGGCGGTCGATCTGGCGGCCAAAAATCGTTGGGACGAGGCGATCGAAGCCAACCTCCAGCTGATTAGCCTTGGTGAAGACGCCGACACGTTCAACCGCCTTGGCAAGGCATACTTCGAGCTGGGCAAGCTGGCCGAGGCGCGCGAGGCGTACCAGAGCTCGCTGCGCCTCAACCCGGCCAACTCGATCGCCCGCAAAAACGTCGAGCGCCTGAACGACCTGGTGGCGCGCTCGGCTACCGCGCCGGTGCGCACCACCCGCCAGCTCGTCGACCTGCGGCTGTTTATCACCGAAACCGGCAAAACCGCACTTACTACGCTCGTCGACGTGCCGCGCGGCCCGGTGGTCGATGCCGTGGTCACGGGCGAGAAGGTCGATCTGAAGCTCGAAGGCCGCAATGTGCTGGTGCTCGACGCCAGCAGCCACGTGATCGGCCGGGTCGAGCCGAAGCTGGCCCAGCGCCTCAGCGAGCTGATGCTCGGCGGTAATCGCTATGCCTCGGCGGTGGCCCAGACGAATAATCACCAGCTGCGCGTGCTGATCCGCGAGGTGTACCAGGATCCAAGCCAGCGCGGCCGGGTCTCGTTCCCCGGCAAGCTCGGCGAAAGCGCACTCCATGGCGGCTACTTCGCCTCGGCGCGCTACGACGAGTATGGCGACGAGCTGCTCGAAGACGACGACAATATCGACGTGCGCGAGGAGGTCGAGGAGGAGTCGTTCGGCGGCGAGGAAGAAGAGCTGGGCCTCGACGATATCGAGCAGGATATCGGCGAAGAGGAAGATATCAACGAAGAGTAGCGCCGCCAATCGCTGCTGTGCCACCCCCGCTCCCGCATGGGGAGCGGGGGTGTTCTTTTCTGTAGGACAAACGGTGGGGGTTTGGGGCGGCGAAGCCGCCCCCAAATTTCTTATTGTGTTGCACTACGTGGCGACACCACGTAGTGCAACACAATCGATACGTGATCAAGCCAACAGCGAATAACTCCTATTCTTTTTTGCGCTGCGCTGCCCGGCAAAGCTGGGCAGCGCAGCGCAAAACAACAGTGATCAAACGAAGTTGCTATAAGCCTCGCGGCTTGACAAATAAAAATTCATCAGGTATCCTTATTATCAGGTAACTTGAGGATATGCCATGACGATTGATAGTACGATGGAGACAACCGAAGAGCTGCTGAGCGTGCTGCCGCTGCTGAACCGGATCGTCGCCGCCGAGGTGCGGCGCGAAGCCGGCGACGACACGACCATGCCGCAGTTTCGGGTGCTGGCGTACCTGGCGGCCGAAGCGCTGACGCTCAGCGCGCTGGCCAAGCGGCGCCGCGTCAGCCTGCAGTCGATGAGCGAGCTGGTGCAGGTGCTCGTCGGCCGTGGCTGGATCACCCGCGAGCCCGACCCGCGTGATCGGCGCCAGTCGCTGCTGCAACTTACGGACCACGGGCGGCAGCATTACGAGCGCGCCCAATCGCAGGCGCTGCAGCGGCTGGCGCCGCTGCTGGCGCAGCTGAACGACCATGAACGTGCGGCCATCCGCGTGGCTCTGCCCGCGCTGCGCCGCGTGCTGATACAGGAAGAAGATAATGCGGTTGACGAACGTTAAATCGCCGGCGCCGGCTGCCGAGGCGCGGCCGGAGGCTGGCGTGCTTGGCCGGCTGGCGCGCGGCTTTCACGCGCTGCAGGTGCGCAACTACCGCCTATTCTGGGTGGGCCAGCTGATCTCGCAGACGGGCAGCTGGATGCAGCGCACCGCCCAGGATTGGCTGGTGCTCCAGCTTACACACTCGCCGTTCGCTCTCGGGCTGGTCACCGCGCTGCAGTTTCTGCCGGTGCTGCTGCTCTCGCTGGTGGGCGGTGTGATCACCGACCGCTGGTCGAAGCACCGGCTGGTGACGATCACACAGGTGTCGGCGCTGGTGCAGGCGGCGCTGTTTGCCGCGCTGGTGGCCAGCGGCGCGATTCAGCTCTGGCACGTGTACGTGCTGGCGCTGCTCCAGGGGATCATTACCGCGATCGATAACCCTGTGCGCCAGGCATTTGTCGTCGAGCTGGTGGGTCGCGAGCACCTGGTGAACGCCGTGGCGCTCAACTCGATGCTGTTCAACGGCGCGCGGATCGTCGGCCCGGCCGTCGCCGGCCTGATGATCGCCGGCGCGAGCAACCTGCTCGCCGGTATTGCCCTGGTGCTGGTCGCCAACGCGGTGAGCTTTGTGGCCGTGCTGGCGGGCTTGCTGATGATCGACCCGGCCGCGCTGTGGGTTGCCCCGCCCGCGCCGGCTGGTAACATGGGCCAGCGCCTGCTCGAGGGGTTGGCATATGTCTGGCGCACGCCCGCGGTGCTGCTGGTGATGATCGTCGTGGCGGCGATCGGCACGTTTGGCTATAACTTCAGCGTGGTGCTGCCGCTGCTCTCGGGCTTTGTGCTGCACACCAGCGCCGCTGGCTACGGCGGGCTCTCGGCGTTCCTGGGCTTTGGCTCGCTCGTCGGCGCGCTCAGCACCGCTTACACCCGCCAGGTGACGGTGCGGCGGCTGATCGGCGGCTCGATTGTGTTTAGCATTCTGCTGGGCCTGGTGGCGATTTCCACCAACTTCACGCTTTCGGGCGGGCTACTGGTGGCGCTGGGCTTTGCCGGCATCCTGTTCTCCACCAGCGCCAATACGCTGCTGCAGCTCACCGTGCCCGATGCGCTGCGCGGCCGTGTGCTGAGCCTGTATATGCTGCTGTTCGCCGGCAGCACGCCGATTGGCGGCTTTCTGATCGGCTCGCTCTCGAATGTGATCGGCGTCTCCGAGACGCTGCTGCTGTGCGCCGGCCTGTGCCTGCTGGGCGTCGGCGGCGCGCTGGTGTACCGCTGGCGAACACAGTAGCGGCTTGCTCTCTGCAGCGATGCTCGCCGCTGCCGCCATGTGCCGACTGGATGGATAGCCCATGAAGAACGCGCATCCCTCAACCGAACGCGAGCCTGGCACGCTCGGCCGGCTCTACTCGCTTATCCTGCCGTACCGCACCACCGTCGCCGCCGGCCTGGCATGCCTGATTCTTTCGGTGGCCGCCGAGCTGTACCCGCCGCTCGTCTGGCAGCAGGTCGTCGATATCGGGCTGGCCCAGCGCGACTGGACGTACATCGGCTGGCAGCTGGCGGTGCTGGTGCTGGTGTTTGGGCTTGGCCAGGTGTGCTCGGCGGTGCGCGGCGTCCTGCTCGAGCGCGCGGGCCAGCAGCTGACCCTCGACCTGCGCCTGCGCATGCACGCCAAGCTCCAGTCGCAGTCGGCGGCGTATTTCGCCCAGCGCCGCACCGGCGATCTGCTGGCGCGCCTCACCGCCGATGTCGAGAGCGTGCAGGATGTGCTGATCCGCGGCACCGACTCGGTGGTGGCCAATGCGCTGCGCGTGTTCGGCGTGGCCGCGATCTTTATCGCGCTGCAGCCGGCGCTCGGCCTGATTGTGCTCCTGCCGATGTTGCTGGTGGGCCTGCTGCTGATGCGCTACAACCGCCGCGTGCGCCCGGTCTATCGCGCGGCGCGCCGCCGCCTGGGCGAGCTGAGCGCACAGATCAGCGATAACATCAACGGCGTGCGCGTGATCCAGGCTTTCGCCCAGGATCGCCGCGTCGCGGCAGCGCTTGAGCGCATCGGCCGCGAGCTGTACGGCCAGCAGGTGCGCGCGGTGATGCTGCGCAACCGCGTGTTCCCGCTTATTCGCTGGGTGGCCAACTTCGGCAATGTGCTGATGCTGGGCGGCGGCGTGTGGTTTATCATGCGCGGCCAGTTTACCCTCGGCGGCCTGCTGGCCTACCGCGGCTACGGGCGCTACTTCTACGGCCCGATCGACGACCTGGTGAATATCAACGATCTGCTGCAGCAGGCCGCAGCCGCCGGCCGCCGCATCTTCGAGGTGCTCGACGCCGATGTGTCGATCGCCGACGCGCCGGGCAGCCGTGCCCTGCCCGCCCCACTGCGCGGCGACATCCGCTTCGAGCGCGTCAGCTTCGGCTACGACCCGGCCCGGCCGGTGCTGCACGATATCAGCTTGCACATCCGCCCGGGCGAGCGCGTGGCGCTGCTCGGCCCTTCGGGCGCCGGGAAGTCGACGCTGCTGGCGCTGGTGGCGCGCCTGTACGATCCCGACGCCGGCCGCGTGTCTGTCGACGGCCACGACCTGAGCGAGGTGACGCTCGCCTCACTGCGCGCGCAGATCGGCCAGGTGGCGCAGGAGACGTTTCTGTTCAATACTTCGGCGTTTGAAAACCTGCGCTTCGGCCGCCCCGACGCCAGCCGCGCCGAGGCCGAAGACGCCGCGCGCGCCGCCAATGCCCACGCCTTCCTGGCGGCCCTGCCCGAAGGCTACGATACCCTCGTGGGCGAGCGCGGCGTCAAGCTCTCGGGCGGCCAGAAGCAGCGCCTGGCGGTGGCGCGCGCGCTGCTGACAAACGCGCCGCTGCTGCTGCTCGACGAGCCAACCAGCGCAGTCGAGCCTGAGTCCGAGGCGCTGATCATCGAGGCGCTCGAGCGGCTGATGCGCGGCCGCACCACGCTGATTGTGTCGCACCGGCTGTCGCTGGCGCGCTCGGCCGACCGCGTAGTGGTGATCGCCGACGGCCGGATCGCCGAGGATGGCCCGCCCGGCGAGCTGATGGCCCGGCCCGGCAGCCGCTTCGCCGCCATGCTCGCGGCCGACACCCCCGAGGCGCTCGTTGGGCCAAACGGCCAAGAGTAGTACCTCGCGGCCGCCATGTCTCCTAATGCTAAGTAGCTCTGCCGTACTATTGATCTGGCGCGCGCGAAAGCCTATACTGAACACCGGGCGTCGAAAGCGATGCCCGGATTTTTGTTCTGCGCGCGTTGTGCCCGCAGGCGCTTTGCCCCATTCAGGCAAGCAGCGAGGAGCCGTCATGGACATGCGTTTTGATGAAAAAGGGAAGTTCTATACCCCGCGCGTTGCGAAAGATACCCTGCCCGCGCTGATCCGCACAGTGGATCAGGTGATCGTCGGCCAGGTGTATGTGCGGCCCGACAAGCGCATCAAAGATGATCTGAGCGAAGATACCTCGCGCTTTCTGCCAGTTACCGACGCGCGTGTCTACGACGCAGCCAGCGAGTCGCTGCTGTACCACAGCGCGTTTCTGCTGGTCTCCTACCGGCATATTGTGATGCTGAGCCCGCTCGACGCGATGGCCGACGTGCGGCCGGTGCCGTGGGCGCCGGCGGTGAAGGAGCAGCCATGAGCACGCCAATGCTGCGCGAGTTTACCTCGGCCGCCGGCCCGCCCGCGCCGCCGCCGCTGCCCAAGCTGCCGCCCGAGCCCACCACGATCGACGAGACCGGCCTCGGCATGGGCTTCCTGACCGACCTCGTGCTGAAGACCGTGTACTTCCACGGCAATATCACCGGCCAGCAGATCGCCGAGTCTACCAAGCTGCCGTTCCTCGGCGTGCTCGACAAAGTGCTCGAATTTCTCAAGCTCGAAGAGTATGTCGACATAATCGGCGCACAGGGCGGCTTCAGCGAGCGCTCGTTTCAGTATGTGGTTGCGGCGAAGGGCCGCGTGAAGGTAAACGAGGTGCTCGACCGCTCGCAGTACGCCGGCCCGGCCCCGGTGCCGCTGGCCGAGTACGTCGCGATGGTGCGCCGCCAGGCCATGGGCGAGCTGGTGGTCGACGCGCGAACAGTGCGCGAGGCCTTCAGCGGCCTGGTGATCAACGAGCATATGTTCGATAAGATCGGCCCGGCCGCCAACTCGGCGCGCTCGCTGTTTCTGTATGGCCCGCCCGGCAACGGCAAGACGACGATCGCCGAGGGGATCGCCAACATGCTCGGCGGCCACGTGATGATCCCGTATGCCGTCGAGATCGATGGCCAGATTATCAAGCTGTACGACCCGCTGATCCACCGCGCTGTCGAGCTGCCGGCCCAGCCCGCGCCCGAGCCGGCCCGCCCATTCGGCGCCGCGCCGCTGGCAGCCGCGCCGCCGCAGCCCGATCGGCGCTGGCTGGTGTGCCGCCGGCCGCAGGTGGTGGTTGGCGGCGAGCTGATCCTCGAGCAGCTCGAGCTGATCTTCGACCCGATCGCCAAGGTCTACGAGGCGCCCTACCAGCTGAAGGCCAACGGCGGCCTGTTTCTGATCGACGACTTCGGCCGCCAGAAGTGCCGCCCGCAAGATCTGCTGAACCGCTGGATTGTGCCGCTCGAAAAGAAGGTCGATTATCTGGCGCTGCAGACGGGCAAAAAGCTCGAGGTGCCCTTCGACGTGCTGATCGTCTTCTCGACCAACCTGGCCCCCAAGGATCTGGTCGACGATGCTTTCCTGCGGCGAATTCGTCATAAGATCGAGGTCGGCAACCCCACGCCCGACGAGTACCGCGAGATCTTCAAGCTCGTCTGCCGCGCCAAGCAGATCCCGTATAGCGACGATGGGCTGCGCTACCTGATCCACGAGCACTACATCAAGGTACGCCGCGACCTGCGGGCCTGCCACCCGCGCGACCTATGCGACCAGATCCTCGACGAGGCCAAGTATCGCAGCGTGGCGCCGGCAATGTCGAAGGAGCTGATCGACCGCGCCTGCGAGGCGTATTTTGTGAAGCTCGGCTGAGCAGCGCTACGCGCCGCGTAGTACGCAACGAACTACTACAACTCTGAGAGGAGTCTTCCCATGTCATTACTGAAGCGCCTTGGCGGCGTGCCGCAGCCCAACGATCCGCCGGCTCAGGCTACGCCGGCCGCAGCCATACCCGCGCCCGAGCCGGTTGCGCCGCGCGCGCCGGCGCCGCCCGAGCCGCGCCCGGCTGTTTCTGCCGTCACTGGCGCGCCCGTGGCCAGCGCTACGCCTGCCGCCGAGGTTGGCGCCGCCACCGACCAGCGCGTGCTCGAGCTGTCGCTCTGGATCGTCGACCGCATTCAGGGCTCGCTTGGCAACCAGACCGAGCTCAAGCGCAATGCCGAGTCCGAGCGCATGCTGCAGGACCGCTTCACCAACTACTATCGCCAGAGCGGTGTGAGCCTGAGCGAGGGCCAGCTGAAAAAGCTCTACGAAATGGTGACCGACGAGCTATTCGGCTTTGGCCCGATCGAGCCGCTGCTGCGCGAAGAGTCGGTGTCGGAGGTGATGGTGAATGGCCCGAACACGGTGTATATCGAGCAGCGCGGCAAGGTCAGCCTCACGCCGGTGCGCTTCGCCAACGACGACCACGTGCTCAAGGTGATCGACCGGATCATCCGCCCGCTCGGGCGGCGCATCGATCGCAAGTGGCCCATGGTCGACGCGCGCCTGCCCGACGGCTCGCGCGTCAACGCGATCATTCCGCCCTGCTCGATCGATGGCCCGACGATCACCATCCGCAAGTTCTCGAAGAAGAAGCTCGAGGTCGCCGACCTGATCCGCTTCGGCTCGATGACCGAGCAGATGGCCGAGTTTCTGCGCGCCTGCGTGGTGAGCCGGCTGAATATCGTCGTGTCGGGCGGCACCGGCTCGGGCAAAACGACGCTGCTCAACGTGCTCTCGAACTTCATCCCCGAGGACGAGCGCATTGTCACGATCGAAGACAGCGCCGAGCTGAAGCTGGGCCAGGATCACGTGGTGCGGCTCGAGGCCAAGCCGGCCGAGATCGACGGCTCGGGGCGGGTGTCGATCAACGACCTGGTGATAAACTCGCTGCGTATGCGCCCCGAGCGGATCGTGATCGGCGAGTGCCGCGGCGGCGAGACGATGGCCATGCTCCAGGCGATGAACACCGGCCACGACGGCTCGCTCACCACGCTGCACGCCAACACCCCGCGCGATGCCTGCGCGCGCATGGAGACAATGGCGATGATGGCGGGGATGGACATGCCGCTCAAGGTGATCCGCGAGCAGGTGGCCTCGGCGGTGGATCTGATCGTGCAGCAAAGCCGCCTGGAAGACGGCCAGCGCAAGATCGCCTATATTACCGAGGTGCAGGGCATGGAAGGCGACGTGATTGTGCTGCAGGATATCTTCGTGCTCGAGGTGAAGGGTAAAACCGCCGACGGCAAGCTGATCACCGAGCTGAAGCCCACCGGCACGCGCCCGCGCTTTACCTCGCGGCTCGAGGCGCACGGCTTCAAGCTGCCGCCGAGTGTGTTCGGCACCCAGGTGCCTGGCCAGGGGCGCTGGTAGCAGCCTGGCAGAACCGAGAACCAAACGCCGAGAGCCGCCGTTTGCACGGCGGCTCTCGGTTTGTATTTTTAGAAGCCGTCTGATACGCTGTTCGCTTGATCAGGTATAGATTGTGTTGCACGACGTGGCTTCGCCACGTCGTGCAACACAATAAGAGCCTGTTTGAAAAGGGTGCGCGAGGGGCATAGCCCCTCGCACTTCTTCTGGCGGGTGGCGGCCACATTCGTGGCCGCCACCCGCCAGAAAAGTGAAAGCTGGGAGGGACGAAGTCCTCCAAACCACCTTTCAAACAGCTTCTAAGAAATTTGGGGCGGCTGCTAGCTAAGCCGGCTGCGCGCCAGCGCCAGCGCCTGCACCGACTCTGCGCCTGCCGCGCGCAGCGCCTCGGCGCAGGCGTTCATGGTCGCCCCGGTGGTGTATACATCGTCGACCAGCACAATGCGGCGTGGCGGCGGCGCGCCGCGCCAGCCAAACGCGCCGCGCATGTTCTCGGCGCGGGCGCGGGTGTCGGCCTGGGTGGCCTGCTGGGCGGTGTCGCGCAGGCGCACCAGCGGCCCGTCGATCAGCGGCAGCGCGAGCGCTCGCGCTACCTCGCGGGCCAGTGCTTCGGCCTGGTTGAAGCCGCGCGCAGCCTGGCGGGATGGGTGGAGCGGGATGGCGGCCACTGCGTCGAAGGCGTAGGGCTGCGCGGCAATATGCCGGGCCAGCAGCTCGCCGAGCGGCCGGGCGACACGCCGCGCCTTGAGGTACTTCAACACGTGAATGGCCTCGCGCAGCGGCGGCTCGAAGCTGTAGGCGATATGCACCTGCGCCAGGCTTGCCGGCCGCGCCCGCGCATCGGGGATGTACGGCGCGAGCCGGGCCTGGCACGCCTGGCAGAACAGCGACCCAAGCTGCCGGCAACCGGCGCAGCGCTCGGGAAATAGGAGTTGCAGCAGCGATTCGAGCAGTGTCTGGCGGCCCATTCCTCACCTGTGCTCAAGTATTCCCTGGCGCAGTATACGCCGTTGGGCGCTGGCCCGGAATACCACCAGAGTACTCTTTTGCGCATGCGTTTGGTACTATAGCAATCCTAAATGACACGAGTTATGCGGTGTCCTCGCGCGTGGGAGGCTCTGGAGGGCGCAAGCCCTCCAGAAATCACTCTTTTTGGCTGGTCGGCCACTCCGTGGCCGCGACCAGCCATAAAGAAGTTTTCGGGGCGGCTTTGCCGCGCCCGAACCCCCACCGCGTAACTCGTGTAGTTAAAAAGAGAACAGCTCTTCGACCGGCATCAGCCGCAGCGCGCCGGTTGGGCACGCGCTGACGCAGGCCATGTCGCTGTGGCCGTGGCACAGATCGCACTTGTTGGCGCGCTGCGGCGGCTGGCTGGCTTGAAGCGGGATAGTGGGGTGGCGGAGGTGCTTGATCTGGCGCCACAGAGCCCAGAGCGGCGAGCTGTGCGCGCCCTTGTCTGCGACGAGCTGAACCGCGTCGTATGGGCAGGCTGGCACGCACGCGCCGCAGCCGGTGCACTGGTCGGTCACCACCAGCGCGCCGTTGTCGTTCCACTGAATGGCATTCTCGGGGCAGGCCTCGACGCACTCGGCGCCTACGCGGCACTGCCTGCACGAGTTGGTCACGTCGAGGTTGTGCAGCATTACGCCGTTGAAGGTGATGCGCGTGGCGCCGAAGCGTGCCGCGCAGGCTTCCTCGCAAAGCCTGCATCCCTCGACGCAGCGCGCCGGGTCGCGCACCAGCACGTGCGTGCCGCGCAGCAGCCCGCGCTGGATCGCCGCGTTGAGCTCCTGGGTGCGCTCGTGGTTGGTGCGGATTGCGGCATTGTCGGCGCGGCGCTGGTTGGCCACATCCTTCAGCTGCACCAGCAGCGCCGGCTGTTGGCGCAGCAGCTCGGCGAAGTCGGCGGCGGGCAGCGCCAGCACCTCCACGGGCGTCAGCGCGCGCACGTCGGCGTTGTGCGGCAGCTTATCGAGCAGCGCCATTTCGCCAAAGAAGTTGCCCTCGTCGAGGTGCGCGATCGTCTGCTCGCCCTGCGCCACCACCACCTGGCCCTCTTCGATCACATACAGCGCCTGGCCCGGCTCGCCCTCGCGGATGATCGTGGCGCCGCGCGGGTAGTGTTCGGGCTGGAGCAGCGCGGCCAGCCGCGAGCGCTCGAACGGCGAGAGCCGGCTAAACAGCGGCACCTGGCCAAGTGTGCTTTCGACGAGCCGATGCCGGTAGATTGAGCGCAGGGCCTGGGCGAGCTCGGGGGCTTCGGGCAGCAGCGTGCGCAGCTGACTGCGCGGGATCTGCAGCAGGTAGCAGATCGTCTCGGCGGTGACGCTGGCGCCGCGGAACAGGTCGCCAAACAGCGGCCCCTCGCCAAAGCAGTCGCCGCGGTTGAGGATGCCGATCAGCACCTTCTGGCCGCCGCGGTCGTGCAGCGCCAGGCTGACGGTGCCGCGCAGGATGAGGTAGACGAACTCGCAAGGCGCGCGCTCGTGCAGGATCACCGTGCCGGGCACGAACGCGCGCAGCGCGCTCATGGCGGCGATCTGGGCCAGGTGCTCGGGCGCGACGCCGCGCAGGCAGTCGAGCTGGGCAAGCGCAGCGACCTGGCGGAGGCTGCGTTGCTCGTGCTGCCGAGCGAGCGCCTGGGCGTGCGCCTGTGTGAGATCATGTTGGCGCTGGTGTTCGAGCGAAGCGCCCATCATTGCGTGGAGGCTGTTGCGGCCGTGATGCGCCGGCCGCTACGCGCCGCGCGAGCAGTCGCGGCAGTCGTGCCGGCTATTGTACCACGTTCGGTTGGCGCGTGGCGTGTCATACGCTGTTCGCTTGATCACTTCTAGATTGTGTTGCACGACGTGGCTTCGCCACGTCGTGCAACACAATACGAAAATGGGGGCGGCGAAGCCGCCAAACCCCCACCAAAGTGTCAGGAATCAAGCCAAGTTGGTATCAGCCCTCGCTGAGAAACCATGTGCGGCCGATCCGCACGGCCGGAACCGCGCCGTCGGCGTTGCCAATGATCTTGTTCAGCGGGTCGTCCTGCTCCCACAGCGTGATCACTGCGCCTGTCTCGGTGGTGCGTGTGATCAGCAGGTAGATGCTGCCGTTGATCGGCCGCACCAGCGCGCGGTTGCCGTCTTCCGATATCGTCTCGATGCGATCGTATTTGACGTCGAGCGTGATCGCTTCGTTTGTGCCAAGCTTGCCCAACCCGTCGACGTACGTGTCGAGCGCGGTGCTGAGCGCCACCTTGATGTCGTCGCGCTCGGCCGGCGCAAAATAGCTCGCCAGCTGGTCGACCCACTTGCTGCGCTTGGTGTCGTTGCTGATCTGCTTATCCTTCAGCGCGGCGCTCAGGTCGTCGAAAAAGTTCTGCGCTACCAGCTCGGGCGAAAGGCCGCCGCCGCCAGCTTGGCCCTGCACCGGCGTGCTGGTTGGGTCGAAGCCGCAGGCGGCCAGCGCGAACGCGAGCGCGAGCGCCAGCAGCCAGCGCCAGGCTGGGGTGCCGATTGTGTGTGTTGTAGGGTGCTGATCCATGGCCAAGCTCAGCGCACGTGCCGCGTGCAATACCGCTATGCGCCAGCCATTGTAGCACATACGCGTCGATTCTAGTACCCGTGGGCTATTGCCATGCAGGCGCCGGGCCTGGTATCATACCTGTAACGTCGCGCTCAGGCGGCGGCAGAGCAGCAGAACATTGGCGCGCGGCCTGCCTGGTTTCCCCTGTTTCCCTGATACCCCGCAAATTGCTTCCTCACCGCTCCTCGCTTCTTGCCGCGTCGCGCATGTCCTGGCGCTCTGGTTCAAGATATGTCAGGTGCCGTATGGCCCTGCCTGAGGAGGAATTATGCGTGTTCGTCGACACCGCGCAGCTATCTGGGCCGTGTTGATGGTCGGCGCGCTGGCGCTGCTGGCGCCGCACGCCACTACCCCGGCGCGGGCTGCTTCCGATCGCCCGGTGATGGCATTCTACTATCCGTGGTACGAGCCGGGCGACTGGAGCTACGACAAAATGAGCGATGTGGCCGCGCCAACCTATAGCGGCGGCGACGAGGCGACCCTGCGCCGGCACATCCAGCAGGCCGCCGACGCCGGGATCGATGCGCTGATCTGTACCTGGTACGGCCCGAACGAGGATCGGCTGAATAAGCGCTGCCGCCGCCTGCTCCAGCTGGTCGAAGGTAGCGGGCGCGACATCAAGGTCGCGATCATTCCCGATCAGTCGGCCGCGTTCGACCCGGCCATGCGCACGGTCGATGGCCTAGCTGCCGCGCTCGATGTGCTGCGGCGCGATTTTATGGGCAGCCCGGCGTACTTCCGCTTTCAGGGCAAGCCCGCAGTCTACTGGTTCAACCCGCCGTCGCTGGGCGACGTGGGCACCTGGCAGGCGCTGCGCGGCCGCGCCGACCCGAACCACGACGAGTACTGGTTTGGCGGTACCGATAACTTTGGCTACCTCGACGTGTACGACGCGCTGTACTACTTCGACATCAGCTGGGAGGCCCGCCCCGGCGCGGCGATGGCGTCGTACGGCGGCCGGCTCGATCGCTACAACTCGTCGCATGGTTCCAGTAAGCCGTTCATCGCCACGGTCATGCCCGGCTACGACGACATCAAGATCCGCAATGGCCACCGCCGCGACCGCGCCAATGGCGATTACTACCGCGGCACCTGGCAGACGGCGATCGACCGCAATGCTGCGGGCGTGATCGTGACGAGCTGGAATGAGTTCTTCGAGGGCTCGCATATCGAGCCGAGCCAGCAGTATGGCGACCTGTACCTGCGGCTCACGAAGGAGTGGAGCGACAAGTATCATGCCGGCCAGGCCGCGCCGCCGCCCGCGCCGCCGCAGGGCGGCAGCTGCCGCCAGTTCCCCGAGACCGGCCACCAGGTGTGCGGGCGCATCCTCGAGTACTGGGATCAGAACGGTGGCTTGCCGGTGTTTGGCTACCCGCTCACCGACCAGACCGCCGAGAAGGTTGAGGGCCAGACGGTGCAGGCCCAGCTGTTTGAGCGCAACCGCCTTGAGCTGCACCCCGAGAACGCGCGCCCCTACGACGTGCTGCTGGGCCGGCTTGGCGCGGGCAGCCTGGGCGTGCAGGGCCGCGACTGGCAGACCTTCCCGAAGGCCAGCCCGAGCGCGCCGCACTACTTCGCCGAGACTGGCCACGCGATTGCGCCTGAGTTTTGGGACTACTGGGCCGGCCATGGCCTTGAGTTCGACGGACGGCCCGGCAAGAGCTTCAACGAGAGCCTGGCGCTGTTCGGCCTGCCGCTCTCCGAGGCTACCGTCGAGACCAACCCGACCAACGGGCAGCAGTACCTGACGCAGCACTTCGAGCGGGCGCGCTTCGAGTACCACCCCGAGAACGCCGGCACGCCCTATGCCGTGCTGCTGGGCTTGCTCGGCCGCGAGCTGACCGGCATGAAGTAGCCCTGGCCGTTTGACCTGCCTGGCCGGGCCGGCGCTGCCACAATAGCAGCGCCGGCCCGGCCTTCGAATTTTCATGTGGTACAATGCGCATCTCAACCGGCAGCGCGAGAGACACAAGCCAGCCATGAGCGACGAAAAGCAATACCGGGTGTATGTGTGCGGCGGATCGACCTGCACGCCCAAAGGGCGCGACGCACTGCTGCGCGCGCTTGAGGACGCGCTGTGGGCCTGCCAGATCGACGGCGCCGTCGATGTGCGCGTCAGCGGCTGCCAGGATCGCTGCGACTATGCGCCGAACCTTACGATCTGGCCTGGCCCATACCATTACTCGCGGCTCACGCCCGCCGCCGTGCGCCAGATCGTCGAGCGCCACCTGCGCGGCGGCCAGCCGGTTGCCGAATTGCTTACCGGCGAGGAGGCGCGCCGCTAAAGCCCGTTGTGCCGGCCTCTGGCCCCGCGCAGGTAGGGGCAGCGAGAAAGGGCAAACAGCGCCGGACTTTGACGGCACCTACTCTGCCGACTTTCGATAGTGTTTACTTTCTAAACCGTGGTATAATAGGCAGGATTTACGCAGTTGGCGCTCTCAGCCTTCGGCAGAGCGATACTATCCAGGACTTACGCGGTGCGCGTTTTTGCCTTCGGCAGAGCGGTGCTTTTTCATGGATGGTGCTGAGATGTTGGCGCTTTGCGCCAACATCTCAGCAAAAGGAGACAAAGCCGCCACTGGTGGCGCCAAAGGCGAGCCCGCCAACAGGCTCTCAGCACAAAGAAAGCGCAGTACCATACGGAGCGCGGGAAAGCTGTACACAGAAGCTGCCGCAGGTGCTGTTGGACTGGCATGTTCAGCGCGAATCTTGGGCGCATCAGCGCCCTTGTAACGTGGAGTAAATGATGGGGCTGTTTTCGCGCGGAAGTAGCGCGAGGGTCACCGAAGAGCTGGTTTTGCGGGCGCTCAGCACAGTGGAAGAGCCCGAGCTAGGCGGCGACCTGGTTTCGCGCAAGATGATTAAGAACCTCAAGATCGAAGGCGATCGGGTAGCATTCACCGTCGAGCTGACGACGCCGGCCTGCCCGCTGAAAGATCAGATCCAGGCCGAGTGCGAGGCCGCGCTTGAGCGCGTGGCCGGTGTGCCAAAGGCCGACGTAGCGATCGAGTTCAGCGCCACGGTGCGGCCGCGCGGCGGCATTCTCGACAAAGCCGCCATCCCCGGCGTGAGCCACGTGATCGCGGTTTCGGCAGGCAAGGGCGGCGTGGGAAAATCCACCGTGGCGGTGAACCTGGCGGTGGCGCTGGCGCAGGAGGGCGCGCGCGTCGGCCTGCTCGACGCCGACATCTACGGCCCGTCGATCCCGCTGATGCTCGGCACCAAGGGCCAGACGCCATTGGCCACTAGCGGCCCCGATGGCCAGCCGCGCATGCAGCCGATCGAAGCCTACGGCATCAAAATGATCTCGGTTGGCTTTCTCGTCGACGATAGCCAGCCGGTGATCTGGCGTGGCCCGATGGTATCGCAATTGCTACGCCAGTTTCTCTACCAGGTCGAGTGGGCGCCGCTCGATTATCTGATCATCGACATGCCGCCCGGCACCGGCGATATCGCGCTGACGCTGGCGCAGTCGCTGCAGAATGCCGGCCTCACCGGCGCGGTGACGGTGACGACGCCGCAGCAGGTGGCCACGCTCGATGTGCTCAAGAGCATGGAGATGTTCAAGAAAGTGAATGTGCCGCTGCTCGGCGTGATCGAGAACATGGCCTATTTCGTGGCCCCCGATACCGGCACGCGCTACGATATTTTCGGCACCGGCGGGGCCGCGCGCCTGGCCGAACAGCTCGGCGTGCCGCTGCTGGGCCAGATCCCGCTTGGCATGAGCGTGCGCTCTGGCGGCGACGCCGGCCAGCCGGCCGCTACCAGCGACCAGCCGGATGCATACGCGGCCGTGTTCCGCGAGATCGCCCAGCAGCTGGCGGCCCGCGTCAGCGTGATGGAGTACGCCTAGCGAGCTGCGCGCCTCCCGGCGCTGGCTGCGGCAGCGAGGTATTTGTTTTTCTGTGCTCTGGTGGCGCGGAGCGCCATACACGAAGCCGACATCAAGGGGGCTGCGTATGCTGAATGAAGAGCTGAGAACGACGACGATCCCGCTCTATACACCCGAGGCGCGCGCCCCCATCCCGCGCTACGACACCAGCGCGCCGGCTCAGGACACCTTCGGCCGGCGGATCGACTACCTGCGCATCTCGCTTACCGATCGCTGCAACTTTCGCTGCGTCTACTGCATGCCCGCCGTGGGCATGCAGTTCGTGCCGCGCCCCGAGCTGCTGACGAGCGATGAGCTGCTGCTGGTGGTGCGCGCCGCCGCCGCCGCCGGCTTCCGTAAGATCCGCCTGACCGGCGGCGAGCCAACCCTGCGCCCCGACCTGGTCGAGATCGTCGCGGCGATCAAGGCCACGCCAGGGATCGAGCATATTGCGCTCACCACCAACGCCCTGCGGCTGGGTAAGCTGGCGCAGCCGCTGAAAGACGCCGGCCTCGACCGGGTGAACATCAGCATCGACACGCTCGACCCGCAGAAGTTCCGGCAGATAACCCGCGGCGGCCGTCTCGAGATGGTCTGGGAGGGCATCGCCGCCGCCGACCGGGTAGGCCTGCATCCGATCAAGCTCAACGCGGTGGTGGTGCGCGGCCTGAACGACGAAGAAGTACCGCAGCTGGCCGCGCTGACGCTCACCTACCCCTGGGAGATGCGCTTTATCGAGGTGATGCCGCTTACCGGCGTGGCCGACGTGGCCGAGGATGGCGTGGTAAAGAGCACCGAGCTGATCGCGCGGCTCGAGGCCATCCACGGCCCGCTCGAAAGCCTGGGCCTCGCCGCCGCCGACTCGGCGCGGCGCTTCCGCATCCCCGGCGCGCGCGGCAAGCTTGGCTTTATCAGCGCGGTGAGCGACCCGTTCTGCGCTACCTGCAACCGCATGCGCCTGACCGCCGACGGCCGGCTGCACCTGTGCCTGCTGCGCGACGACGAAGTCGACCTGCGCGCGGCGATTCGCGGCGGCGCTACGCCCGAGCAGGTCGAGCAGATTGTGCGGCACGCGGTGGCGCTCAAACCCTGGGGCCACGGCTTGCCCGAGCATGTGCTGCCAACGCTGCGCGGGATGTCGCAATTGGGCGGCTGAGATACGAAAGAAAGCTCTAGCAAAACTAGTGAATATCTGGTATACTGTGGCCGGTTAGCGAACAAGAGCCCCACGAGGAGGCAGTGTTATGGCAGTGATCGAGCAGGATCTGATCCGTGTGAATTCCGTCATGGCGCCGGCGCCGCTGCTAGCGATTAGCGCGACCGCCGCGAAGCGCCTGCAGGCGATGATGGGCGAGAAAGAGCTAGCTGGCTACGGCCTGCGCGTGTTTGTGTCGGGCGGTGGCTGCTCGGGCCTGCAATATGGTATGACGTTCGACGACGAGGTGCGCGAGGGCGATGCCACGTGGGATGCCTTCGGCCTCAAGCTGATCGTCGACCCGATCAGCGCGAACTACTTGCGCGGCGCCTCGATCGATTACCAGCAGGATAATATGCTCGCCGGCGCGTTCAAGATCGACAACCCCAACGCAGTCGCGAGCTGCGGCTGCGGCCACTCGTTCCGCGCGAAGGACGAGCAGGCGGCCGAAGAGTACGACGGCTACGATAACGGCTACGCCGGCGGCGGCTGCGGCCACTGCGGCCACGGTTAGCACTTGCCTGGCAGGCTGCTAGGGAGCCTGTCTGAAACAGGCCCCTCGCGCTTCATTTCAGGCGAGTGGCCGTCCCGCTTTTCACACAGACGCTAAGAGCTACCCGGCGTGTTTTCGGGTAGCTCTTTTTGATTCGCATGGAGAAGACAGTATGGCCCAGTATGCCAATCTCACGGTCGAGCAGGTACACGAGAAGCTGCAGCGCGGCGACGACTTCCGGCTGATCGATGTGCGCGAGCCGCACGAGCACGCAGTGGCGCGGATCGAAGGCGCCGAGCTGCTGCCGCTAAGCCGGGCGAATGAGTGGGTCGGCACGCTGCCAGCCGACCAGGAGATCGTGTTCTTCTGCCATCACGGCGGGCGTAGCGCCCAAGTGGCCGCGTTCCTGGCCGGCCAGCGCGGCTTCGGGCGCGTGGCGAATATGCTCGGCGGAATCAACGAGTGGTCGATCCGCGTCGACCCGGCGATTGCGCGCTACTAACGGCACAGCGCCAAGTTTCATCTCTGGTGTTGCGGCCTAGCGCTGCACGGGCTATCATTAGGGCTGGCGCAGCTGGCGCGCTCAGCCTTCGGCAGAGCGGCACTAGCCTGTGTATTGCGTGCGGTTTTTTCGCGCTCCGCGCAGAAAAACCCGGAAGATGGAGCAGTGCCATGCTGCTGCGGGCAAAAACGCGTAGCTTGAGGAAGCCGAATAGCGGCTGTTTGAACCATGCTCGAACATGACGACGCAGAGGCGTACCGCGAGGGCATCCGGCTGTTCAACGCCGGCGAGTTTTGGCACGCGCACGAGCAGTGGGAGCAGTGCTGGATGCGCTCGTCCGAGCCCGATTCAACCTTCTTCAAAGGCATTATTCAGGCGGCTGCGGCGCTGGTACACTGGCAGCGTGGCAACCCGCGCGGCCTGCGGCGCAACTGGGAGAAAAGCCGGCCCAAGCTGGTGGCGCTGCCGCCCGCCGTGCGCGGGATCGATGTGCGCGCGCTGATTGACGCGATGGACGCGTTTGTGCTGGCCGGCGGTTTGGCGCCGCCGCCGCGCCTACGAACGCTCGATTGAGCGTGCCGGCTGGTCGGACGATCGACAACATATGCTATACTGTTAGCGTCGTTATACGAATGTACCTGGTAGTTTGCCCCGGAAAACTGCCTTCACCGAGGCCAGAGCATTATTTCAGCCATTTGGCGACAATTTGGCCCGATCGCGAGGAGGCTGTTCGATATGTTTGCCAAAATTCTCGTCGTTGACGATGAACCCTCAATTGTTGACGTTTTAACACGTTTTCTTACACGCGAGGGGTATAGTGTTGTAACAGCTGCGAATGGCCGCGAAGCGCTCGAGCGCGTTCAGCAAGAGCCGCCCGACTTGATCCTGCTCGATGTGACGATGCCGGAGCTCGATGGCTTTAGCGTGTGCCAGCGCCTGAAGGAAGACGAGCGCACCGCCCTCATCCCGATCACTATGCTGACGGGCCTCGACGACCGCGAGCATCGCACGCGCGGCATTGAGTCCGGCGCCGACGATTTCCTTACCAAGCCGTTCGAGCAGAGCATCCTGCGCGCGCGCATCCGCTCGCAGCTGCGCCTCAAGCGCCTGACCGACCAGCTCGAGCATACCGAAAAAGTCATCTTCATGCTGGCCGCAGCGGTGGAGGCCAAGGACGCCTATACCGAGGGGCACCTGCGGCGCCTGCGGGCGTACTCCGAGCACCTGGCTCTGGCGTATGGGCTGGCGCCCAGTGAGGTGCGCGCGGTGCGCTATGGCGGCATCCTGCACGATATTGGCAAGATCGGCGTCGACGAGGCGATCATCCGCAAGCCCGGCCCGCTTACCCCCGAAGAAACCGCCCAGATGCGCCGCCACCCCGAGATTGGCGCGCAGATTATTTCGCAGATGCGCTTCGCTCGCGATGTGCAGCCGATCATCCTGGCGCACCACGAGTACTGGGACGGCAGCGGCTACCCGCGCGGTCTGAAGGATGAGGAGATTCCGGTGGGCGCGCGGATCATTACGATCGTCGACGCCTACGACGCCATGACTACCGACCGGCCGTATCGCGCGGCGCTGAGCGACGACGAGGCGATCCGCCGGCTGAAGGCCGCGCGCGGCACCCAGTTTGATCCCGATATGCTCGATGTGTTCCTCGACCTGATCGCCAGCGGCCAGCTCCAGCCCGAGCGCATCCGCGCCGAGGTGCTGCACGACGGCGAGCTATGATGAGTGCCTGTGTATACCGACGCGCTTCCGTTTCTCGGCTGCCCGGCCTGCCGCGCGGCATTGGCGCTGCGGCACGATCGCCGCGACGCGCTTGGCGAGATCCTCGAAGGTGAGCTGGCCTGCGCCGGCTGCCAGGCGATCTTCCCGATTCGCGAGGGCATTGCCGATTTTTTAGGGCCGCCCCGCCCACCAACCCCTGCCCAGGTAACCAACGAGTGGCCGCTGACCGCGTGGATCTACGAGCGCGGCTGGCGCCCGTTTGCGCTGACGCTGCTCAGCCGCGAGGCTTTCCCGTATCGGCGCGAGCTGCCGCTGATGGTCGATCTCATGCAGCCGCAGCGCGGCGGGCTGTTTCTTGATGTGGCCTGCTCGAACGGGCTGTACGCGCGCGCGCTGACGCGCACCCTGCGCGGCGCTCCCGGCCATGTGTTGGGGGTCGATCACTCGCTGCCCATGCTGGCGCAGGCGCGGCGCTTCGCGCGCGATGCCGGGCTGCCGATCAGCTATGCCCGCGCCAGCGCCCAGGCGCTGCCGGTGCTGGCGGGCCAGGCTTCCGGCGTGGCGATCGGCGGCTCGCTGAATGAGATCGGCGACCTCGACGGCTGCCTGGCCGAGGTGCGGCGCGCGCTACGCCCCGACGGGCGCTTCGTGGCTATGACGCTTGCGCGCGCTGCGACGGCGCCGGGGCGCGCGGTTCAGGGGCTGCTTGGCAGCGGCGGCGTGGTCTTCTGGCCGGCGGGCGAGCTTTCGGCACGCTTCGCCACGCACGGCCTGCGCACTCTCGACGAGCAGCAGTACGGCCTGGTGATGTTTCACATGGCAGTGCCGGCCTGAGCGCGTGGCTCGCGTCGCTCTGTGGCATCTGTAGAAAGAGAGAGAATGAGTGTGACAGTAGTGACGGTGCCTGTGGCGCGGCGCCCGATCGACGCAGTGGCGCGCGTGCCCGGCTCGAAGAGCATTACAAACCGCGCGCTGCTGCTGGCCGCGCTGGCTGGCGGCATCTCGCAGCTCGACGGCGTGCTGTTCAGCGACGACAGCCACTGGTTTATGGAGGGCCTGAGGCGGCTGGGCGTGGCGGTAGACGCCGACCAGGCCGCCGCGCAAGTACGGGTGCATGGCGTCGGCGGCGGCCCGCCCTCGACCCAGGCCGAGCTGTGGGTCGAGCTTGCCGGCACTGCCGCGCGCTTTCTCCTGGCATATGCCGCGCTGGGCCAGGGCCACTACTTGATCGACGGCAACGCGCGCATGCGTCAGCGCCCGATGGCCGATCTGATCGCCACGCTGAACGACCTCGGGGCGTACTGCCACAGCCTGGGCGATCACGGCGGGCTGCCGATCGCGCTTGAGGCCTGTGGGCTGCGCGGCGGCGCGGCCAGGCTCGCAGCCGATAAAACCAGCCAGTTTCTTTCGGCGCTGCTGATGGTGGCGCCCTACGCCGAGCGCGACGTTGACCTGATGCTCAGCGCGCCGCTGGCCGCGACGCCGTATATCGACATCACCACCGCGATGATGGCCGATTTCGGCGCGCGCGTCACGTGCCAGGGCTATGAGCGCTTTCAGGTGCGCGCGGGCCAGCGCTACCATGCCCGCGATTACCAGATCGAGCCAGATGCCTCGAATGCCTCGTATTTCTTTGCCGCCGCAGCCGCGACCGGCGGCCGCGTACGCGTGGCGGGCCTGACGCGCGCGTCGATCCAGGGCGATATCGCATTTCTCGACGTGCTCGCGCAGATGGGCTGCAGCGTTAGCGCCGGCGACGGCTGGGTCGAAGTGTGTGGGCCGGCGCAGCTGCGCGGCGTCGACGCCGACATGAGCAAGCTGCCGGATATGGCGATCACGCTGGCCGCGCTCGCGCCCTTCGCCGACCGGCCGACGAACATCCGGAATGTCGAGCTGATTCGCCACCACGAAACCGACCGGATCGCGGCGCTGGCGCTTGAGCTGCGCAAGCTCGGCGTCGAGGTCGACGAGCGCCGCGATGGCCTGACGATCGCCCCAGGCTGGCGGCAGCCCGCGCTGATCGACTCGCACTACGATCATCGCATGGCTATGGGCTTTGCGGTGGCCGGGCTGAAGATTGACGGCCTGCGGATCGGCGGCGCCGAGGCAGTGGCCAAAACCTTCCCCGATTTCTTCGAGCGCTTCGGCGCGCTGCTGTAGCAATTTCTTTGAAGCGCGTATGGCGATGAGCCGGATGGTGGAGGAAAGCTATGGCCAAGGCAGGGCTCCTGTTCGTAGGCACCGACGACGGGCTGGTGCTGTTCAGCAACCCCAACGAGATCGGCCGCTGGCTGCGGATCGGCCAGCCGTTTCGCGGGCACGCGCTGCGCGCGGTGTGGGCGCAGCCCGATAACCCGCTGACGGTGCTGGCTTCGGCTGAGGGCCTGGGCGTGCAGCGCAGCCAGGACGGCGGCCAAAGCTGGGAGCCGCTGTTCGGCTGGGCGGCTGCGGCGATTGTGGGGCAGCCGCAGGCGCCTGGGCAGGTGTTCGCGCTTGGCGATGATGCCGTGTTTGCCAGCCGCGATGCCGGGGCGAGCTGGGAAGCGCGCTCGGTTGGCGCGGCGGGGCTTGGCGCGCTGGTGGCCGGCCCGCGCGAGCTGTACGTAGCGGCCGGCGCCGAGGTGCTGCATAGCGAGGACGCCGGCGAGAGCTGGGCGCGGCTGGGTGGCCCGCTGCCGGCGCCGGTTGGCGGGCTGGCGCTGCATCCGCAAACCCCCGGCCTGCTCTACGCGGTGTCCGGCGCGCGCCTCTATGCGTTCGGCCCGGCCGAGCACGATTGGCAGCCGCTTCATGGCGCGCCGGCCGCGCGTGGGCCGCTCGCCGCGCTGCCTGGCAAGCAGCCGGCGCTGCTGCTGGCGGCGGCCGGCGGCGGGGTCGCGCGTAGCGACGACAATGGCGCCAGCTGGAGCAGCGTGCAGGCCGAGAGCATGCTGGATGTGCTCGCCCCGGCCGGCTATCATGTTGACGTCGCGTTTGCCGGTGGCCAGGCTGGGCAGCTGTTGATCAGCAGCGATCGGGGCCGCAGCTGGCAGGTTGTTAAGCAGGATCTGCCGCCGATCCGCAGCGTCGCCGCGGCGCGTCTGCTCTAGATTCTGAATCGGGGTTGTGCAATTGATTGACGTACTCTGTGCGACGTGATACACTGAGAGCTTGTAAACGCCCACGCTATAGAGTACACGTATGGCCCAATCACCACTCCTGACGCAACTTTCAACGGCACCAGTATTTAATACCAAGGCGGTCGCGCGCGAGACGGGCGTCCCCGCCGATACATTTCGAGCCTGGGAGCGCCGGTATGGCGTGCCGCGGCCGCAGCGCACCGCCGGCGGCCACCGGCTGTATTCCGAGCACGACATGGCGATCATTCGCTGGCTGCGCGATCGCACGGCCGAGGGCGTGAACATCAGCCATGCCGTGATGCTGCTGACGAACTCGCTTGACGAGACAGCCGGCGAGCCGGCGAGCAATACGACTTCGCGCTCGATCGAGCGGCTGCTTGAAGAGTTCCTGCAGCTGTTGACCACGTTCGACCTGCAGCACAGCGAGCAGCTGCTCAGCGAGGCGTTTTCGCTCTACCCGTTCGAGCAAGTGCTGCTTGAAGTGATCCAGCCGGCCATGGTCGAGGTCGGCGAGCGCTGGCACCGTGGCGAGATCAATGTCGCGGCCGAGCACTTCGCTACCCAGTTTGTGCGCCGCAAGCTTTCTGGCCTGATGAACGTCTTCGAGGGCAGCAGCCACCGCGCGACGGTGATCGTGGGGTGCGCGCCGGGCGAGCTGCACGACCTGGGGCTGCTCATGTCGGCGCTGTTCCTGGTGCGGCGCGGCTGGAATGTCGTGTACCTCGGCCCGCAGGTGCCGCTGGCCGACCTGCTCGACACGGTGACGCGGGTCAACCCGTCGCTGGTGTGCATCTCGGCCTCGACGATGGAAACCGCCAGCGAGCTTATCGCGGTTGGCAGGGCGCTGCAGCAAACATTCCCCGACGTGCAGTTCGGCTATGGCGGCCGGGTGTTTAATGTCAATCCCGAGCTGTGCGCCTCGGTTCCAGGCACATTCCTGGGCCACGACGCGCGCGAGTTCGTCGACATGGTTGGGGTGCTGCTGACGCGGAGCACCGCGTCGAATGGCGAAGAGCGCGACACGCGCTGAGAGCCTATACGCCCGACTAAGCCCATTCGGCTATCACACGCCCTTACCCCCTTTCTCATGCCCGAGGAAGGGGGTGGTTGCATATCGGCGCCAGGCGTCACATCCGAATTGTACCAAAGTCGCGTATAATCAGCGAAGAGCTTCGCTAAACGCTATATAATCTCTTGGGACCGCCACGGCGCACGTGCCGTTTGGAAGGAAGGAGTCGTGCGTGTCGCTTAGTCATTCGCCTGGTTGGATACCACTCACACACAGCGAACGCGAGGTACCGCACAGCGAAGCTTCGGCGCTACTGGCTACTCTGCGGCGGCTCGCCGAGCACGAACAACCGCAGCGTACCGAGGTGGCGCGGCCCACATGCCCAGCGATGCCGATCCCTGACGCATACCGGATGTGTGTCGAGATTACGCGGGCACACTCGCGTAGTTTTTTTCTGAGTACGCAGCTGCTGCCGCCCGATAAGCGCGCCGCGATTCGCGCGCTGTACGCATTTTGCCGCATTAGCGACGATATTGTCGATAACTCGTCGCTGAACGCGACCCAGGCGCTGGCGGCCTGGGTCGCGCGGGTGCACGCGCCCGAGCCTCCGCCCGATAGCGCGGTGCTGCTGGCCTGGAATGATACGGTGGTGCGCTACGACGTGCCGCGCTACCTGCCCGACGAGCTGCTGGCCGGCATTACGATGGACCTGACGGTCAGCCGCTACGCCACGTTCGACGACCTGTGGCTGTACTGCTACCGCGTGGCCTCGGTGGTTGGCCTGATCTCGATGCATATCATCGGCTACCGCGAGGGCGCCACGAAGTATGCGATCAGCCTGGGCGTGGCGCTGCAGCTCACCAACATCCTGCGCGATGTTGGCGAGGATGCCCGGCGCGGCCGGGTGTACCTGCCGCTCGAAGACCTGGCGCGCTTCGGCCTGACCGACCACGATATTCTGAATGGCCGCCGCGACGAGGCGTTTCGCGAGCTGATGCGCTTCGAGATCGCGCGCGCGCACCAGCTGTACGACGAAGCCTGGCCCGGCATTGGGCTGCTGCAGGCCGACGGCCAGCTGGCGATCGCAGCTGCGTCGGCGATCTATCGCGGCATTCTCGATAAGATCGTAGCAGCCAATTTCGACGTGTTTGGCCACCGCGCGTATGTGCCGCTGCTCGAGAAGCTGCTGATCCTCTGGCGCGTGCGCCGCCGCCTGCGCGCCGAGGGGTGGGGGCGCGCATGAGCTACACGCGTGCATTCGGCCATGTGCCGGCGGCGCCGGCGCGCTGGCCGCTGTGGCCGCTGCGGGTGCTGCTGGCGATCCTGTTTCTCGGGCCGCTGATTGCGCCGCTGTTTCAGGCGACGCGCCTGCCGCTGCTGGCCGACTCGGGCGCGCTCGCGCGCGACCTGCTTTCGCGCTACGTTTGCCCGACGCCGGCAAAGTCGTATGTGCTGCTGGGCTTCCCAATGGCAGTATGCGCGCGCTGCTGGGGCGCGACGATCGGGCTGTGGGCTGCGTGGTTTGCGGCCAGGCGGCCCGAGCGGCTGTTTGCCGCAGGTCTGCTGGCGCGGTATAGCGCGCTTGCCTGGCCGCTGCGCTTGCTGCTCGGCGCGCTGCCGTTCGGGCTGTGGGCTGCCGAGATCGCCTGGTGGCCGGCGGCGCCGTACTGGGTCTTGCTGGTGAATGGCGCGTTCGCCGGGCTGTGGGGCGGGCTGTTCGTATG